>CAZQUC010000674.1:0-1505 GCA_964596095.1 uncultured Enterobacteriaceae bacterium | reverse complement strand
TTTGCCAGAAAACGCGCCCATACTCCAGGTTTATTGGCAAAACCAAAACATCTTTTCCGCCCTCCTTCCCTTATTTGATCAGGCTTCAGGGGGGGGTTCAGGATCGACTAATGAGTGACCGCAGGGACGCCGGGGCGGTTGCTGGAACGGGCTTGCCAGGCCGGAGAGTCTGGCGGAAGAAATGAGGCTTCGTTTCCAACTCCGACCTCACATCTTCCGGCATGACTCAACCCCCGCCTGCCTCCGCACCCCTCATCGCCGCCATCGAAGCCGGTGGCACCAAGTTCTTGTGCGCGCTGGCCTCCGGGCCGGACGATGTCCGCGCCTGCGAGCGCATCCCCACCACCACGCCGGAGGAAACCCTGGGCCGCGTCGTGGCGTTTTTTCAGCGCGAAGCCACCGCCCTGCCCGTCGGCGAAACCATCGCCGCCTGGGGCGTGGCGACCTTCGGCCCGGCGGGCGTGCAACCCGGCGCGGCAGATTACGGTTTCATCACCACCACGCCGAAGCCCGGCTGGCGGCACACCGATGTGCTGGGAGCGCTGCGCGCGGCCTTCGATGTGCCGGCGGGGTTCGACACCGACGTGAATGGCGCGGCGGTGGCCGAGTGGAAATGGGGCGCCGGTCAAGGCCGGCGCGCGGTCTTGTATCTCACCGTCGGCACCGGCATCGGCGGCGGCTTGTGCCTGGACGGCCGGCCGCTCGGCGGGCTGAGCCATCCCGAAATGGGGCACGTGTGGGTGCCGCGCTCCCCGGTGGAAAAAGAAGCCTTTGCCGGCGCGTGCCCGTTTCATGGCGACTGCCTGGAAGGCCTCGCCTCCGGCCCCGCGCTCGCCGCCCGCTGGGGCGTGCCCGCCGAAACGCTGCCCGAGGATCATCCGGCTTGGGCGCTGCAAACGGAATATCTAGCCCGCGCGCTGTGCGGCTTCATTTACACGCTGTCGCCGGAGGTCATCGTGCTGGGCGGCGGCGTGGGCGCGCGCGCGACGCTGCTGCCCTCGCTGCGGCAACGGGTGGCCGCCTTAGTCAATGGCTACACGCCCTTGCCGGCCATCGTGCCCCCCGGCCTCGGCGACCGCGCGGGCGTGCTCGGGGCCACCGCGCTGGGCCTGGCGGCGTGGCAAGAAACCGTTGCGTGAAGAAGATTCGTCGCGCCGCTCCTCGGCGCTCGGCGCGGCCCTGTGGCGACTCACGCCCTTCACCTGATGGCAGGCCGCGATCTTCTTGCTGCTCATCACTGTGATGGGCTTCTTCGGCGGTCTGATCATGAGCGCGATCAAGCGCGACCGCGGCGTCAAGGACTACGGCCGCTCCCTGCCCGGCCACGGCGGCATCATGGACCGCATCGACTCCCTCTGCTTCGCCGCACCCGTGTTTTTCCATAGCGTGCGGTATTGGTGGACGTGAGGCGGTGCTTCGAACTTTTTTAAGAGAGAGGCAAAATGCCTGCCTAGTGGAGCGATCCAAGAGCCTTGATGGGTAGGAGAAAAGGGGCAAAGGGAGGA
>CAZQUC010000673.1:0-1529 GCA_964596095.1 uncultured Enterobacteriaceae bacterium | reverse complement strand
CGCCCAGCCGCGCCTCCGGAAGTTCGGTTAAGATTTTTACAGAAGAAAGGGAAGGGAGGGAAGAGGCTTCGGTTCCACTTTTTTCGATTCTTCGCTTCCTTCCCTTTCTTCTGTAAAAAATTCATCAGCGAGCAAGATCAGGTGTCGCGCCGCTCACAGCGTGACGACGCGCCCTTCTTGCGCGCTGCGGCGCGCGGCCTCGACGATCTGTTGGCCGAGGCGCGAGAGGGGCAGCGAAAGCGGGCCTTCGACCGGAGCGCCGGTTTCCAGGCAATGGAGCAGGTATTGGATGGGATCGGCGGTCGGCGCGGTCAACTCGGGTGCGGGCAGGGCGCGGCCGGCGGGGCAGTCGCGGGTTTGCACGAAGACGAAATCGTCGTAGTCGCCGCTGCTCAGCGTGCCATCGGCGCCTTTGAGAATGAACCCGCATTTCGGCTGGGGCTGGTGCGTCCACGGATCGGTGAATGTGCCCCAGCGCGTTTCAAATTTGGAGAGGCCGAAGTCATATCGCGCGACGACGATGGCGTGCTCGTCCACTTCCAACCCCGGCGCGGCCCAGGTCAGCGCGCTTACCTCACACGGCGCGCGGCCTTCCAGATACCACGAGCCGAGCGTGGTCCCGTAGCCGAGATAGTCGATCAATGACCCGCCGCCCTGCGCCCCTTGGTAAAACCAACTGGCGGCCTTGCGTTCGGGCGTCGGCTCCAACTCGATCTTGTCCGCCCCATGGTAAAGCGGGCCGCGGTTGCCGCCGTAGTAATGGACTTCCGTCACCTCGCCAATGAGACGTTGGCGCACGGCGACCTCGTAAGCGAACGAATGGGAGCGCGCCCAGCGGGCCGGCCAGTTGATGGCCAGCGTCACCCCGGCGGCTTGCGCGGCGGCAATCATGAGATCGGCTTCCGCCAGCGAGGCGGCGAACGGTTTTTCCACCAGCAGCGCCGCGCCGAAAGGGGCCACCCGCTCGACCCATTCCGCGTGCGTGGCCGCGCTGGGACACAAAATGACGAGATCGGGTTTTGTGGTTTCCAGGCACGCTTCCGGTTCGGTGAAAACCTGCGCCGCCGTGAGACCGAAGGCGGCCTGCGCGGCCTCCATGCGCGTCGGCAGCGCGTCGCAGATCCCCACGATCTCCGCCTGCGGATGGTCGTGCGCCAGCCGCAGCAGGTCGCCCATGTGAAAGTGATCGAAATTGATCCCCGCGATTTTCCAACGTCGTGCCATCCCGCACCATCCATGCCGCGGCCGATCGGACAAGCCCGGAGGGTCGACTTTTCCACCGGCACGTCCCCGTCGCGCTCCCCGCGGACGCGGAAAAAAGAGAGGCAAGGGAACCAATTACGGTTAAGTGATCAGAGCGCGTTTCCGGGACGCGAAACCCCTTCTGACCATCGATGAAAACTCCGATCTTGTGGCGTGGTCTCATTCTTCTGGTATCCGGCATGCTCGGCGGCGCAGCCGGGGCGGTGTGGAAAGCGCGTTCCTCCACTGACGCCGGGGAGTCTTCCGGGAAGGAAGCTTCCGCCGCT
>CAZQUC010000672.1:0-1552 GCA_964596095.1 uncultured Enterobacteriaceae bacterium | reverse complement strand
TCGTTCCACACCCCGCTCCATTCTATGTTCACCACGTTGTTTCGTTCCTGGCTGCCGATGGCGGCCCTGTCGGTCGCTTGGTCCGCGCTGCCGGCCGCGCCCCTCACCTTGCAGAAGGGCGACCATATCGCGCTGCTCGGCGGCTCGACGGCCGACCGGCTCCAGCATGATGGCTGGTTGGAAACGCTGCTGGTGGCGGAAAACGCCGACAAGAATCTGGTCTTCCGCAATCTCGGCTTCGCCGGCGACGAAGTGGCGACCTGGCACCGCTCGGAGGGCTTCGGCTCGCGGGAGGAGTGGCTGCGCCGGGTGCAGGCCGATGTGATCCTCGGCTTTTACGGGTTCAATGAATCCTACCAGGGCGAGGCGGGGCTGCCAAAGTTCAAGGAAGACCTGACGCAATGGGTGCGCGCGACCAAGGCGGCAAACTTCTCCGGCAAAGGCGCGCCGCGCGTGGTGCTCTTCACCCCGCTGGCGCAGGAGGCGGGCGCGGCCTTTCCGACGCCGGATCCCTCGGCGCGCAATGCCGATCTCGCTCAATACGCCGCGGTGGTGCGCGAAGTGGCGGCGGCGGAAGGCGCGGGCGTGGTGGACCTGTTGGCGATTTCACAACAAGCCTATGCGGAGGCCACGCAACCGCTGACCCACAACGGCTGGCAACTCACCGAGACGGGCAATCGCGTGCTGGCGCCCCGGCTCGCACAGGCGCTGACCGGACAGGCCAGCCCCGCGGCGGACGAACGCGCGGCGGCGCTCAATGCGGCCATCAACGACAAGAACCGTGAGTGGGCCGGGCGTTACCGCACGGTCGATGGCTACAATATTTACGGCGGACGCTCGGGCCTGGCCTACGAGCCGGGCCAGCGGCCGTTCTTGCAGAATACCAAGGATCCGCAGCCGCCCTTCGTCTCCAACTACCAGGTGATGCAGCAGGAAATGACCGTGCGCGACGGGCGCACCGCCAACCGCGACCGCGCGGTGTGGTCGGTCGCCCAAGGCGGCGCTTACGCGCCCGACGACGCCAACGTCCCGGCCGTCCAGAAAGTGCGCACCAACATTCCCGGCGACCAACCGGACGAGACCCACACCTTTCTCGACGGCGAGGCGGCGATCGAAAAAATGACGCTGCACGAGGGGCTGGAGATCAAGCTTTTTGCCAGCGAAAAGGAATTCCCCGACCTCATCAAGCCCGTGCAAATGGCGTGGGACACACGCGGCCGCCTGTGGGTGGCGGCGTGGCGCAATTACCCCGAACGCGCTCCGGACAGTGAGAAGGGCGACAGCATTCTGATCTTCGAGGACACGGACGGCGACGGCAAGGCGGACAAGCAAACCGTCTTTCTCGACGACCTCAATTGCCCGACAGGCTTCCAGTTTTACAAGGACGGCATCCTCTTGATGCAAGCACCCGACCTGTGGTTCGTAAAAGACACCGACGGCGATGGCAGGGGCGACTTCAAGGAGCGCGTGGTCATGGGGCTGGATTCCGCCGATTCGCACCACCAGACCAACTCCATGGCGCTGGAGCCGGGCGGCGCGGTATATTTGAGCG
>CAZQUC010000671.1:0-1556 GCA_964596095.1 uncultured Enterobacteriaceae bacterium | reverse complement strand
CGTGTTGTATCTCAATCTCGCGCAAAACCACGGTGGCTGGAATTCGGACGACCTGATGACCAACAACCTCGGGCGTTTCCGGCTCTCGGTGACCGATGCCGACATCGTGCCGGAGCCGGCCTTCTCGCCGACGGTGGCCGCCGCCTTGGCCGTGCCGGCAGCGCATCGCTCGGAGGCGCACCGGGCCACGCTTTTCAACCACTGGCGCGCCACCGTGCCCGAGTTCGCCGAGGTCAACGCGAAGATCGAAGCCCTGTGGCGCCAATGGCCCGCCGGCTCGACCGCTCTGACGCTCCAACCGCGCGACGAGCCGCGCCCCACCGCCCTTCTCCGGCGCGGCGACTGGCTGCAACCCGGCAAGCCCGTCACCGCCGGCGTGCCCGCCGTGCTGCACGCCGTGCCTGCCGACGCGCCGCCGACGCGCTTGACCTTCGCGCGTTGGCTGGTGGCCCGCGAGTCGCCGACCACCGCGCGCACGTTCGCCAATCGCGTCTGGCAGCAACTCTTCGGCCAGGGGTTCGTGCCCTCGGTGGAGGATCTGGGCGTGCAAAGCGAGCCGCCCAGCCATCCCGAGCTGCTCGACTGGCTCGCGGTCGAATTCATGGAGCGGGGCTGGAGCCTGAAACAATTCCTCAAGCTGGTCATGACGAGCCGCGCCTACCAGCAGGACAGCCGCCTCACCCCCGACTTGGCGGCAAAAGATCCCTACAACCGGCTGCTGGCGCGCGGGCCGCGGTTGCGGGTCGAGGCGGAGGTGGTGAAGGACCTGGCGCTGACCGTCAGCGGCCTGCTGAACGACACCATCGGCGGCCCCAGCATTATGACGCCCGCGCCGGCCGATCTCTTTCAGCCGCCCACCAGCTACGCGCCGTTCCCCTGGATCAATGCCGAAGGCCGCGACAAATACCGCCGCGCGCTCTATACTTTCCGCCGCCGCAGCACGCCCTTTCCCGCGCTCCAGGTCTTCGATGCGCCGAATGGCGACGCCTCCTGCGTGCGCCGCGCCCGCTCCAACACGCCGATGCAGGCGCTGACGCTGCTCAACGAGGAGTTTTTCGTCGAAGCCGCGCGTGCGCTGGGCCGCCGGCTCGTCACCGAGGGGGGCGGCACCACCGCGTCGCGCGTGCGCTGGGGCTTCCGCGAAGTTTTCAGCCGCGAGCCGGAACCGGCGGAGGTCGATCACCTGGTCGTCTTTTCCGCCCGTCAGCGCCGACGGCTGGCGGAAGGGTTCCTCAATCCCGGTGAAGTCGCCACCGGCCACCCCGAGGTCGCGCGCGATCTCCCACCCGGCGTGACGCCGACCGATCTCGCCGTGGCCACCGCCCTCGCGCGGGTGCTGCTCACGACCGACGAGGCGATCACGAAGGAGTAGATGGTCCGTGGGAGGGGCCCGCAGGACCACATGGACCGGCGACAAAAAAAGCGGGACCGGCTGTGCCGCCGGTCCCGCCGTGATTTGAGCTTCGATCACCCGCTTAACGCGAGAATTGCTTCACTTGGGTGATCCGATAGTAATAGAAATTGTCGAGCGAATTATAGGCGACCGTGCCGCCGAC
>CAZQUC010000670.1:0-1572 GCA_964596095.1 uncultured Enterobacteriaceae bacterium | reverse complement strand
GCCGGTTCTTCGCCTCCCGGGAAAAAGCCGCCTTCCTGCAACGCGCGCACGCTCTCGGCAAAAGCCGCCACCAAGGCATCCTCCTCGCGCGGCGTGTGAGCGACGCTGAGGAAGTTCCCGCGCCCTTCCCAAATGTGGATGCCACGCAACCGCAGATGGTAAAAGAGCAGGCTGAAATATTTCAGCCCCGGATCGGCGTTGAGCATCCACAGGCTGCTGTAACGCGTGACCTTGATCGGCACGCCCGCCGTGGTGAACAACTCGTTGAGCCGCGCGACGAGGCGGATGGTTTTGTCATCCACCGCTTGTTGCAAGGCGGGGCCTTCGGCCTTGAGCTTGTCGAGCACGGCCTTGCAGGCAGCGAGGGTGAGCGGGTGGCGGATGAAGGTGCCGGCGAAAAACGTCACGCCGACTTCGGGCGCGGAGGCGTCGCCGTATTGCCACGCGCCGCCGTCGAGCGCGTCCATGAACCGCCGCTGCCCGGCCAACACGCCGAGTGGCATCCCGCCGCCCACGACCTTGCCGTAAGCGACCAGATCCGCGCGGATGCCGAAGAGCTTCTGCGCCCCCTCCGGCGCGGTGCGCCAGCCGAGCACGACTTCGTCGGAAATGAGCGCCGTGCCCGCCGCTTCGGTGATCCGCCGCAGCTCCTGCACGAAGGCCACCGGCGCGATGTCGGGACGCCGCGACGGCACCGGTTCGACCAGCACCGCCGCGATCTCGTCGCCATACCGCTGGATGATTTCCAGCGACTCGGGATGCCCGTATTCCAGCACCAGCAATTGCGCCTGCGCGCTCTCCGGCACGCCGGGCGCGACCGGGATGGCCCGCAACTCGCCATTGACGACCAGCGGCCGCGCCAGCACTTCGTCGAAAATCCCGTGATACGCCCCCGCGAACATCACGATCTTGTCGCGTCCGGTGACGGTGCGCGCGACGCGGATGGCGGCCATCAGCGATTCCGAGCCGGTATTGGAGAATGCCGCGCGGTCCTGCCCGCTGAACTCGCAGATCAACTTCGCGACCTCGCCCGCCAACGGATGGGTCGGCCCGATTTCGTAGCCACGGTCGAGTTGCGCCTTGAGCGCCTCGACGACGAAGGCCGGGCGATGCCCGAAAAACCCGCTGCCGAATCCATGCACGACATCGATCCACTGGTGGCCGTCGATGTCCCACAGGAACGGCCCTTCGCTGCGGTCGGTGATGGCGGGGAAGACCATCTCTTTCCACAGCGGGTTGAAACCGCCCACCGCGCGCGGATCGGCGAAGTGCGGACGATGGTCCTGTGTGTAACGCTTCGACTTAGGGAACTTCGCGCAATACGCCGCGATGAGCGCGTCGAGATGAGCGCGCTGTGGGGGCGTCAGCGAGCCGTCGGCGGCTTTGGCGGCGGGCCGGAAGGGGCCGAAGGCGATCTTCTGGCCGTCGCTGCCCTTTTGCTCGCGCACGGGCACCGTGAAGGGCTGCGCGCCGGTCGGGACCGGTGGCGCGGGCTCGGGCAACGGCTCGCCGGCGAGTTTGGCGACGGCGCGCTCGATGCGGGCGAGGCGGTCTTCAGCGGAGGTGGTGTCT
>CAZQUC010000669.1:0-1600 GCA_964596095.1 uncultured Enterobacteriaceae bacterium | reverse complement strand
CGATGATCTCGCCGAGGACGAGGTAGCCGAGATTGGAATACTTGTCGCCGGAGGCAATGCCCGCGGGCGGGGAGCCGGGGGGAAAATTCAGCGGCCAGCCGAGGGTGTAGCGGATGACGTCGGTGCGGCTGGGCGGCGAGGGGATGTCCATCGCGTCCGCAATCACCCGCGGGCGTAGCGGGGGATCGTCGGGGCCATTGGGATCGTTCCGATGGAAGCCGCCGTTGTGGGCGAGGAGATGCCGCAGGGTGATGTCCTTGATCCGCGTATCGCCCAGCGACGGCCACGGCGTGATGTCGAGCAAGCCGTTGTTGTTCACGTTATTGACGGTGAGGTTGAAGGCGGGGCGGTCCAGCCCTTCCGGACCGAACGCGCCAGCCGCGGCGAGGCGGCGGATGGCGGCGGCGGTGGCCGGCTTGGTGGCGCTGGCCTGGCGCACCAGCGCATTCTCCGGCATCGTCGTGTCGGTATCGGGATCGAGGTAACCGAAGCCGCGCAGGTAAACGATCCGGTCGTTGTTCATGATGCCGAGCAGTCCGGCCTCGACGTCATACTGCTCCATGAAGTCCGTCATGACCGTGTCGAAGGCGGCCATCGTGGGCACCGGACGCCCGCTGATGGGAAGGTCGGCGCGGGTCGCGGGCAGGCTGGCGATCACCCCAAGGCAAAGAAAAATCGTTTTCATGGCGTGGGTCAGTGCAAGGTGACGAGGACGAGGACCAAGCCGCGGCCGCTGTCGAGACGGCTCATGGCCTTGCCGAGAATGGCACTGGGGGCGCGCGTGGCGTCGCCGGCCTTCATGGCGTGGCCGGGCGTGGTGGCGGTGGTGAGCAGATCGCCGGGCGCGATAGGCGCGGCGTCCGCGTCGGCGGTGACATACACGCGGCCGGTCAACGCGACCTGACGGCCGCCGCTGTTGACGCCTTCCTGCTCCAGCGACAGGCCCGGCCGGATGCCGCCCGCGCCGCTGATGACGCCGGCCACCCGCGTGTCGTAAGCGCGCGTGCTTTCCCGCAGGCGGCCGGGTGTGGCCTCGTCGATGACCACCACCGTGCCCGGCTCCAGCGTCGGATCGACGAGATCGAACGGCTCGGCCAAATCCGCGCCGCCGGTGATGGTGAGCGTGCGCACGGTGACATCGTTCGGCACGTTCACGGTCCCACCGAGGATGACGTTGCCGGCCACGACCGCCGAGCCCGCCACGCTCAGGCCGCTGTTGGTTGACAGCGTGCCGGTGAATGATCCCGTGCCCGAGTGGAGGTGGCGGATGCCGCTGATGTCGCCGTCTTCATTGATGACCACTTTTCCCCCGGCCAGGGTGTGGGCCGTTCCTGAATGCATCGCGAAGGGCACGCTTTCGATCGCCTGGTGCGGCAGCAATTCTTCGGAAACCTGGTTTTGCCCGGATGATTTGAACCACACGCGCAGAAACAATTTCATGTCCGGTGGCGGCGCCAAGTCCTGCGGCAACGCGAGCATGTTGGTCAGTGATGTGTCCCCCAACGCCACCGCATACAGCCCATTCTCCACCGGGACCGGGACCGAGGCTGGCGGTTGGCTGAGCGAGCCCGGCAACGCCAGCGCCACGCTGTTGGACCAC
>CAZQUC010000668.1:0-1605 GCA_964596095.1 uncultured Enterobacteriaceae bacterium | reverse complement strand
TAAATTGCCGGCCCTCCAACCGGCCGCCTTCAAAGACCAGCACCGCCCGCGCGGCGGCGCAGCGCTCTTGGGTCCGCGCCGCGAAATCCGCGCTCAAGGCCTCCTCGCTCGCATTGGCGGCGATGAGCCACTCGGTGGCGGCGAAGCGCGCGGGATCGACCTCCGCCAGCGTCTGCAACACCAGCCAAAGGAGCGCCGTGCCGCCCTTGATGTCCACCGTGCCCGGTCCGTAAATCCGGCCCTCGGTCGGTTCGGGCCGCCAGTGGAAATGATTCCGCGCCTCTTCCTCCGGCGGAAACACGGTGTCCAGATGCGTGACGAGCAGCACCGGCTTCGTGTTCCCCTGCGATCCGTCGCCCATGCGGCGCAGAAAAAGGTGCGAGCCATGCCCGGGATACCGCGACGGCACTTGTTCCGCGGTGAATCCCAACGGCGCAAACGCCTCCGCCGTCACCGCGCCCAGTTCATTCACTCCCGTGGGATTGGCCGTGAAGCTGTTGATGCCCACCCAGCGCTCCAGCAGGGACAACAGGGCCGGTTGGTGGGATTCGAGGAGCGGAAGCAACGCGGAAGACATTAATAATGATGAACGACGATTGATGAATGACGATTGGGAAGTTGCGCGCGCGGGGAAAAATCTCCCGCCGACGCGCGCCGCCCCTGCCGGGGTTTGCCCCTTTTTTCCGTGCCTTTCCGGCTCGCGCCACCGGCTGATCTCCTCCGACCCCCCGGGTCTTTCCACGAGAGGGCCGTTCCTGAGAACCTGTTGAGTAAAAAATGGTCGATGCCTCCGCCAGACGTGTCATCTGGAGTGCGGAGGCTCGCCTCCGCTCTGTGGGGAGGGAGGGGCTGGCCCCTCGGGGCGGGGAGGTCGGGCCGCCCTCACCGGCGGGCGCCCGGGGAGTTCTCTCACGCTCCCTCCGTTTTCGACTCACCGGCAAGCCGGTGGGCGCCAGAGCGGAGGCGAGCCTCCGCACTCCAGAGGCGCCGGCCGACGGCGAGGTGTCAAGCTCCCTCCAGGAGCACGCCCCTGATCCCCCTTGCCTCAGTGAAGAATAACTCAACAGGTTCTGAGCGGGGGCGGGTGTCATTTGCAAGCACGCTCATCCATCACGGGCGGGGCCGCAGCGCGTTGCTGTAAGGCCTGACCAGCAGCCGGTAGTAAAGCGGCGCGGGTTCGGCCGGATTGAGCTTGACGGTGACCAGGCGGTGCTTGCTGAACGGCTCGGCGTCTTCGATGTCCGCGCCTTCGCTCACCTCATAAGCCGCGTCCCCTTCCTTCTTGGGCACGCCGCCTGTGTCGTCTTCGTAGTCACTGATCACGACGGTGGTCCATTCGCCTTCCTCCAATGTGGAGGAGGTCTGGAGCTCATATACGCATTCGCGGTCGAGATAGCGGTTGAAGGTCACGGCGAATTCGTTGTCGGCAGTCAATCCCGCCGTCCACGCCTTCTCGCCGTCTGCCCGCGTCGGGTGCAGGCCGAGCGCGTATTCCAACGCGTTGATCGTGCCGTCGCCGTCGGGATCGGCGTCGCCGTAGGCCACGGGTTGCTCGGCGGCGGTATCGCCGAAGTAAGCGCGCGCCCAATGGGTGAAGGCGTCATT
>CAZQUC010000667.1:0-1611 GCA_964596095.1 uncultured Enterobacteriaceae bacterium | reverse complement strand
CCCTCCCTCCCACAAAGCGGAGGCGAGCCTCCGCACTCCAGATGACACGTCTGCGGAGGCATCGACCATTTTTTACTCAACAGGTTCTCAGGCTGAAAACTGAAAACTTCACCGATGATAGGGCTCGCCGCGTTTCAGCGTGTAAACGCGGTAAAGCGCTTCCAGAAAGACCACGAAGGCCAGCTCGTGTTGCAAGGTGAGGGCGCTCAGGGCGAGCACGGCGTCGGCCTGCTGGCGCGTGCTGTCTCGGTGCCCGTCCGCCCCGCCAATGAGCACGGTGATCTGTTTGACCGCGGCCAGTTCCCATTGATCGACCCGGCGGCGGAAAGCCTCGGTGGTCAGCGCCTCGCCGCGTTCGTCGAGCACGAGCCAGAATTGCTTCGGCGGTTTCTTTTCGGGCAGGACCGAGCACACCGTCCACGTCACGTCCGCCGAGCGCCGGAGCCGTCGGAGGTATTCATCGGCTCCCGCGCGGGCATAGTCGAGCGCGGGCTTGCCGACGGTGAGGAGCTTCCACTTCATCGCGGCGGGATCAGGCCGCGGCGGGCGTCGGGTGGGGACGGCCCAATTCGTCGAAGGCGCGCCGGATCATGCGCTCGGTGGTTTCCCAGCCGATGCAGGCGTCGGTGACGGACACGCCGTAGCGCAGCTCGCCGGGCGGGCCGCTGTCGGGCAGGGCTTGCGCGCCTTCGTGGAGATGGCTCTCGACCATCAGGCCGATGAGCGCGCGCTGGCCGGCCTGGCGCTGGGCGATGACGCTGTTCCACACTTCCTCCTGGCGGGCGTGTTGTTTGTTGGAATTGGCGTGGCTGCAATCGACCATCAGCGATTCGGTCAGGCCCGCGCGGCGCAGATCGGCGACGGCGGCGGCGATGCTCTCGGGGTCGTAGTTCGAACGCGCCCGCCCGCCGCGCAACACGGCGTGGCCGAAGGGATTGCCCGTGGTGCGGACGATGCTGGTGCCACCGTCCTGGTCGATGCCGAGAAAACCGTGCGGCCGTCGCGACGAGCGCATGGCGTCGAGCGCCACTTGCAGCGAGCCATCGGTGGCGTTCTTGAAACCCACCGGCATGGAAAGACCGCTGGCCAACTCGCGATGGGTCTGGCTTTCGGTGGTGCGCGCGCCGATGGCCGCCCAGGAGATCAGCTCGTCGATGTATTGCGGCACGATGGGGTCGAGGAATTCCGTGGCCGCCGGCAGCCCGAGACCGTTGATCTCCAGCAGCAATTCACGCGCCCGCCGCAGCCCGGACTGGATGTCGTTGGAGCCGTCGAGTTCCGGATCGTTGATGAGCCCCTTCCACCCGACGGTGGTGCGCGGTTTCTCGAAATACACCCGCATGACGAGAAAGAGCCGTTCCTCCACTTCCGAGGCGAGTTGCTTGAGCCGCCCCGCGTATTCCAGCGCCGCTTTCGGATCGTGGATCGAGCACGGACCGACGACCACGAGCAGGCGGTCATCTTCACGGGACAAAATATTCTGCACCGCCTGCCGGGCGGTGAACACGGTGGTATTGGCCGCCGTGGACACCGGCAGTTCTTCTTTCAAGGAACGCGGTGACAGCAGCGGCACAAACTCGCGGACGCGGAGATCTCGGGTGGCTAACATGG
>CAZQUC010000666.1:0-1616 GCA_964596095.1 uncultured Enterobacteriaceae bacterium | reverse complement strand
ACACGTCCCATGCGGCACCGTATAGTTGACTGTTTAGTCAAAATCAAGTGACTTTGCAAAAAAATCCAAAAACTCTGCTCTCGCCCATTCGCTGGCACCACCGAACAGCAACCGGTGCGGAAAAATGATGCGGGGATATCAAACGCCCCCATCCATGCCCTCCCTGCTTGCGTCGCTCCAAAAAAGGACGAATTTTCTCCTCGCTACCGTCGCCATCGCGGCTGACAGGTGCGTATCTGATCAAAAGTTCGCCATCGGAATTCTCCGGCGTCGGCCTCGTATCACATGACCATCCTCCCGTGAACCCGAACCATCCATTACTATGAAATCCATCTTTCGTCCGTTTTCGTTGTCCTTGCTGCCCGTGCTGGCGCTTGGACTGGCCGCTTGTGAAAAGAAAACCCCGACCCAGCAGGAAGTCGAGGCCGCCGTCGAGCAAGTGAAAGAAGCCGGCGAAGAGGCCGTCGCAGCCACCAAGGAAGCCGCGGCCGACGCGGGTGACAAACTCAAAGAGGCCGCCGACGCGGCCAAGGAAGCGGCCTCCGACGCCAAGGACGCCGCGGTCGAAGCTGGCAAATCCTTGGGCGACAAGGTCGGCGAAGGCGTGGACAAAGCCAAGGAAGCGACCGCCGAAGGGCTGGAGAAAGCCGCGGAAGGACTCGAGAAGGCCGCCGACAAGCTCAAAGAAGCCACCGGTCAATAATCCCGGGAACCCTGGCGCTACCGTCGTGGCGCCACTTACGAAAAAGGAGCGGCAACCCGCTCCTTTTTTTGTGTCCGGTTCCCGCCTCGCGGCGGGTCTGTCGATGCCGGAAGCGACGTCACCGGCCTTCCTCCGGGCCCCCCGGCGGACCGGTCCACAGTTGAGGAAACCCGCGCTCATCCAGCCGCACGGAATGGAGCCGCGTTTCGACGACAGTGCCATTGGCCGCGAAGCCCAACTCCGCCAGCCATCCGTGGCGGAAGCCGGCGTTGGGACCGGCTTCGTCGAAGACCAGATTGCCCAACGAATACACCACCGGCCGTCCCGCGAAATAATCGGCGAATTGTCGATGGTGCGGATGACCGCCGATGACCGCCGCCGCGCCGCGCGCGATGAACCACCGCGCCCACTCGCGCTGCGCCGCGGTGACGTGCCCGGTGTATTCCTCGCCCCAATGCGGCAGGATGATCACGGCGTGCGCCTCCTGCCGCGCCCGCCGCAGCACGGCCGCGAGACGCTCGCGGGAGGGCGGCTCGGTTTCGATGAAGTTCACGCCCACGAGCGCGACGGTCAGGTCCTTCACCGGCAGGAGGATGAACTCTTCGTGCTCCACCACCTTGAGCCCGGCCTCACCCAGCGCGGCGCGGGTGACGCGCCGTCCCGCCTTGCCGGCATCCCCGCTGTGATTGTTGGCGAGGCTGGCGGCATCGAGGCCTGTGCCGTGCAGCATGGCGATCGTTTCCGCCGGGGGCGCGTGGAAGCGGTGGCGTTTGGCGGGAAACTCCGCCGCCGGCAGCTCGGGAGAAACCAGCGCGCCTTCGAGATTAACGACCGCCGCATCGGCGGCGCGCAGGAGCGGCACGAGACCGGCCAAGGGCGCCTCGCCGCGCCGCAGCCGGTCCGCGATGGTGCG
>CAZQUC010000665.1:0-1618 GCA_964596095.1 uncultured Enterobacteriaceae bacterium | reverse complement strand
GGCGGGAGATCCGGCGGCTGTCGGAGACGCTGCTCGCTCAGATCGATCAAGCCTTCAGGCCGGTCATGTTATCACGCCCGGTGGGCGCGACGGCCCCACTTGAAACCCACAAAACCACGCTGCCATGAGTTATTTCGCCCGTCCTTGGTTCCCCGTCACCCGCCGTGTGCTGCATCTGGTCCGAGGCGGCTTCCGCCGCTGCTTTTCCCGCCGCGCCCTCAAGCCGGCGGCGGTGCTCCTCACGCTTGTCGCCGTAGCCTGGCAGTTTGAAAACTGGCGCGCCCGCCGGGCCTGGGCGGCCGTGGAGCAGCGGCTCTCCTCGCGCGGCGAATCACTCGACTGGCGCGACTCCTTTCCCGCCCCGCTGCCGGACGAACAAAACGCCGCGCGACATCCCGTTTTTTTACCGGCGCTCATTGGCACGCTGCCGAAGCGGCCGGGAGATTGGTCTCCTCATGGCGACAAAACGAAAGGAACAGAGTCCCACGGGGGCTTTAGTTACAAATACAATTTTTCCAAACTGCTGCCACCGCTGGAGACAGCCATTGCCGAGTCCCCCTTGTTTGATCAGCAGGCTGCCTTTCCCGATCTCGTCGCCGCACAGGCTTTTTTGCGGGCCGAGCCGGGGATAACATGGCCGGACGCGCCGGTCAGCGCCGCTGATGACGTGCTGTGGGCCACCCGCGCGCTTGAGCCATTCATCGACGGCCTCAACGAGGCATTCCAACGCCCAGGGTATGATTTGTTCCCCGTGCGGGCCGAGTTAGGCGAAACGCCCGCCGACGTGCCGATCGGCATCGCCAGTGACATCAATCAGTTTTCCACCCGCTTTTTCCGTCTGGCCTCTCTGCGCTGCCTGGCACATTTGGAGAAGCACGATACCGCGGCCGCCGCGCATGACCTCATGGCCGTGATCCACCTGTCCAAGCCCCTCAGCCGCCGCCATCTCATCACTGTGTTGGTGGAAATGGCCGTCAACACTATTTCAGGGCCATTCCTTCAAGATATGCTGGGCCGCACCGGCTGGTCCGAACAAGACTTGGCGCATGTTTCCGAGGCCCTGCACCAAACCCATTTAATAGAAGCCGTCTGCGAGGCGCTTGACCGTGAGAAGCGCGGTTCGTTCACGATCATTTTGTGGGCCAAGGACCATCGCGCCAAGGTCTGGCCCGGTCCTAGAGCCTTCAACCCGGACCAGGCCGCGTTTTGGAAGGAGATGCTTTGGTTTGTCGGAACAAGGAGTGCGCCCGCCGCCTGTTACTACCAAAATGCCGTCACCATGGCCCGCTTGCATCATGACTGTGTTGAACCACTCTATGATCCCGCCACCCGCCTGCTGCGGACGGATGTGCCCAACTTGCGAGAAACCCTCCGCGAGACGCCGGTGACGCCCTATACCTACCTGGTCCACATCATCACCCCCATGACTTCGAATCTGCACGAGAACGCCGCCAAGGCTCAAACCCGCCTCGACCAATGCCGGCTGCTCTGCGCGCTCCAGCGCCACCGGCTGCGGCACGGCACGTTGCCCGCTTCGCTCTCCGCGCTGGCACCGACCTTCATTGAGCAAATTCCGCACGATTACATGACCGGCCGGCCCATGGGGTATGAGCGGGAC
>CAZQUC010000664.1:0-1627 GCA_964596095.1 uncultured Enterobacteriaceae bacterium | reverse complement strand
TGGATGGCATCGTTCGGCAAGCCGCCCGCGCAGACCAGGCTCTCGCCCGCCACCCGCGCCCAACTGGAGAAGTCGCTGATCTTCCGCCCTCGCGAGGAAGTGGACCGGGTCATCTTCATGGCCTCTCCCCATCGCGGCAGCGACATGGCGACGAACTGGTTCGGCCGCTTCGCCTCCCGCCTCATCAAAACCCCGTCCACCCTGCTTTCCATCGGCCAGGAATTGCGCCAAATCGTGGTCGATGACCCTACGGCGCTGCGCGTCAAGCTTCTGCCCAACAGCGTGGACACGCTGGCGCCGAACAACCGGTTCGTGAAAACGATCAACACCCTTCCCATCACGCCCGGCATTCCGTATCACTCGATCATCGGCGATCGCGGCAAGGGAGGGAACAAGGATCACACCCGACCGGTCAGCTCCGACGGCATCGTGCCCTATTGGAGCAGCCATCTCGAAGGCGCGCAGAGCGAACTCATCGTGCCCTCCAACCACAGCGCGCACCAGCATCCCCAGGCCATCGCGGAAGTGGCGCGCCTGCTTCACCTCCATGCCCGAGCCACCCGCAAAGCGCCGTCCCCCTCTTCAACCCGCACCAAACGTCCATGATCAAACCATTCTTCATCACCCTGAGCCTTGTCCTGACCGGAGATTGCCCGCCGGCTTGGTCCCAGTCCCCGGCCGCCGTGCCGGACACCTACGAGGAGCCGCCCATCTTGGATGCCGCGGCCATTCTCCAGCCGGAATTCGCGCAAGGCCCGCACCATCGCGTGCGCGGCCCGGCGCCGACCTATGCGGGGCACAACCAATACCTCATTGAATCGGACTTCGGGGAGTTCGAGGCCGACGGCAACACCGAACTGGTCATCCGCGTGCGGGAGATCAATGCCATCGCCCGTCTGCGCGAGATCTCACGCTCCGAGGAATACACCAAAGCGGTGGAAAAAGCCGCCACCGCGCCGGTCCAGCTCGCCCGCCAACTCGCCGCCAATCCGGTCAAGACCGTGACCGGCGTGCCCAAGGGCGTCTGGAAATTCCTCAACCGCGCGGGCCAGTCGCTCCAGGAGGCGGGTGAAGGGCGCGAGCGCAGCGACTACGAGGAAAGCGCGGGCGCCGACCTCATCGGCTTCTCCAAGGCGAAACGCGCCCTCGCGCTCAAGCTGGGCGTCGATCCGTATTCGTCCAATGAGACGCTGCAAAAGGAACTCAACGGCATCTCCTGGGCCGCGTATGCCGGGAACATGACGGTCACCCTCGCGCTGGCGCCGGTCGGCGGCGGCGCGGGCACGGTCATCACCGGTGTGCAGGTCGCCGGGACCACCGCCGACGTCCTGCTCGACCACAGCCCGGGTGACCTGCGCCGCCTCGGCCTCGACAAACTGGTCGAAATGGGCGTGCCGCGCGAAGACGCCGCCGAGTTCCTGCGGACCCCGGCCTATTCACCGACCAATCAGACCCTGCTCGTCACCGCGCTCGGAACGCTGCGGGGCGCCCGCGGCCGCGACACCTTCATCCGCCTGGCCACCGAGGCCACCAGCGAGGCCGACGCGCTCTTCTTCCGCCGCAGCGCCGAAGTCATGGCGCAGGTCCACCGGGAAACGCCCCTGGCCATGGTGAGCGCCACCTTCGG
>CAZQUC010000663.1:0-1629 GCA_964596095.1 uncultured Enterobacteriaceae bacterium | reverse complement strand
CCCCTTCCTCCACCGACCACCACGAACGATCCGGCGTTTCCCATCCCTCCAATGTTCTGCCATCGAACAAGCTCACGAATCCTTCGGTGTCGGGATCATGGGCCTCATTGGCCTTATGGGGCCTATTCGCCGCGGGCTCTTGCGCGAACATCGGGCCGCAGCTCCACGATACGGTCAGCGCTAGCGCCATTGCGGCGGCTTTTGCAAAAGGTAGTTTTCCAGCGGCGAACATCCTTCACCAACGCCCCAGCCCATCCGAAGGCAAATCCGAAATCACCCCGGCTCGCTGCCAGATTCGGCCAACGCGTCATCGAGGGCGGCGAGCACGGGGGCGGTGTCCAGGGCGGTCATTGGGTGCGGGTGGTGACGAGGGGCGAACACGGTGTCGCCGCCGGCGGTCAAGACCCGCGCCTGCGGATGCCGGGGGCGCCAATGAAATGGATTGGTAGGGCCGAAAAGCGCGGCCTGCGGACGGCGGGCCATGGCCGCCAGGTGCATGGCGGCGGAATCCACGCTGAGCACCAACCGCGCCCGCGCGATGACGGCGGCCAGCTCCAGCAACTCGAGCCGGCCGGAGAGATCGAACAGCCTGGGCGAGCCGGTCAACGCGGCTTTGATATCGGCGAGGTGGGCTTGCTCGCCGGCCTCCGCGCTGCCGGTCAGCACGAGGGGCAACCCGTGGCGTTGATGCACATGGGCGATGACCGCGGCCCAGCGGGCGGCGGGCCAGAGTTTTTCCTCCCGCGCCGAACCGGGATGAACCACCACGAAACCGCCGGCCAGCGCCGCCTCCGCCTCCGGGCTAAGAGCCGCCAGCACCCGCCCGGGCAGCGCCTCCGACCCGCGCCATCCAGGCTCCGCTGGCGCGGGCCGGCCGGTGAGCGCGCAAAAGAAATCCACCGTATGCAGGTCGCGCACCGAGGCGTCGCTCAGCTCGGTGTAGCCGGCGACGCGCCAGGATTTTTTTTCCACGAACTTGCGATAGCCGAGCACGCGCGTCGCGCGGCTGAGGCGGGCCATGAGGGCGGAGCGGTCGGTGCCGGTGAAATCATAGCAGGCCGACCAGTGGCCGCTGATGATCCGGGCCCACAACCCGAGATTGGCCTGGCCGGGTCGATACACGAGGGTTTCATCCACGGCCGCGAGGGCCGGGCCGAGACCGCCGGACGGGCCGTGCAGCACGAGGGTGAGATGCGCCGCCGGGTGCGCCTCCCGCAGCGCCGCCAGCGCCGGAGCGGTCAGCACCGCATCACCGATGCGCTTGAGTTGGAGACATAACAAATTCACCATGAGACACGCGCAGCGTCGCCATGAAGCCGGCCGTGGCAAGTGAGACGGGCGTCCCGCCCATAGGCACTTCGGGAGGGAAGAGCATGGCGCGCATGGCGAAGCCATGCCAGCCCCAGCAGCCGGGGGTTGAGCGCAGCGACACCCCCGGATAAGGAGTGAAAAAGCCTTCGATCCTGAAGGGATCGCAGCCAAAAGGTGCCCCACGCGAATCATCCCCCCCGGAGGGCGTGCTGCGATCCCTCCGGGATCGAGGGGTGAGGGCGGAATCAACCGGGGGTGTCGCTGCGCTCAACCCCCGGCTGCTGGGGTTGCGATGGCGTTGCCATCGGTGGTGGTTCG
>CAZQUC010000662.1:0-1683 GCA_964596095.1 uncultured Enterobacteriaceae bacterium | reverse complement strand
TGTTTTTTCTTGATGGGGGGCTTGGGCGCGGGGGCGGCGGACGCTCCGGCGGTGGCGCCGCTGGCGCGCGCCCATGCTCACAATGATTATGAGCACCGGCGGCCGTTGGTGGATGCGCTGGAGCATGGCTTCATGAGTGTGGAGGCGGATGTTCATCTGGTGGATGGGCAATTGCTGGTGGCGCATGACCGCGCGCAGGTGCGGCCGGAGCGCACGCTGGAGGCGCTGTATCTGGCGCCGCTGTGCGAGCGGGTGGCGCGCCACGAGGGGCGGGTTTATGCGCGGGAGGCGGTGGGTGGGGTCGAGGGGCGCGATGTGGGGTTTATTTTGCTCATTGATTTCAAGAGCGGGGCGGAGGCGACTTATGCGGCGCTCAAGCCGTTGCTGGAACGCTACCGCGGGATGCTCACGAGCGTGAAGGATGGCACCGTGCGGCCGGGGGCGGTGACGGTCATCATTTCCGGGGCGCGGCCGGTGGAGACGCTGGCGGCGGAGGCGGAGCGGTGGGCCTTCATCGACGGGCGGCGGGGGGATTTGGAGAAAAATCCGCCGGCGTCGCTAGTGCCGCTGATCAGTGAATCTTGGCTGTCGATGTTCTCCTGGCTGGGGAGCGGCGAGATCCCGGAGGCGGACCGGCGGAAGCTCGAGGCCCATGTGGCCACGGCCCACGCGCAGGGCCGGCGGGTGCGGTTCTGGGCGACGGGGGAGGGGCGCGCGGGCCGGGAAGTGCTGCATGCGGCGGGGGTCGATCTGCTCAATACCGACGATCTCGGCGGGTTGCGGGAATTTTTATTGAAGAAAGCAGGAGCGGAATAGCCGCCTTTTGTGCTATGAAGAAGGGCATGAATTCAATCGCGCCCGCTTCCGTCCCCGTCGCTCCCGCGCTGCCCCCGTTGGATGAGCAAGACCGGTATTTCCTCGCCGAGGGCACCCATCGGCGGCTCTACGATGTGATGGGCGCGCACCCTTGTGTGATGGAGGGCGTGGCGGGATTCCGCTTCGCGGTGTGGGCGCCGAACGCCCGGCGAGCCAGTGTGGTGGGGGATTGGAACAACTTCGACGGGCGGGCGCATCCGATGGAAAAGGACTGGGGCACGGGGCTGTGGCGGGCGTTCGTGCCGAATGTGAGCGCGGGGCAGCACTACAAATACGAGCTGGAGGACGCGCACGGGGCATTGCGGTTGAAGAGCGACCCCGTGGCGTTTTTCAGCCAGCACTCGCCGCCGCATGCCTCCATCACCGTGGGGAAAAGCACGCACGACTGGCAGGACGCGGAGTGGATGACGCGCCGGGCGCACACGGATCCGCGCCGGCAGGCGATGTCGGTTTATGAGGTTCATCTCGGCTCCTGGGCGCGGAAGCACGACGAGGGCGACCGGTCGCTGAGTTACCTGGAACTGGCGAAGGCGCTGGTGGACTACGCGGCCGACCTGGGGTTCACGCACCTGGAGCTGCTGCCCATCACCGAGCATCCGTTCGCGGGCTCGTGGGGGTATCAATGCACGGGCTACTTCGCGCCGACGAGCCGCTTCGGCACGCCGGATGAATTCCGCGCGCTGGTGGAGGCCGCGCACCACCGGGGGTTGGGCGTGATCCTCGACTGGGTGCCGGCGCATTTCCCGAAGGACGACCACGCGCTGGCGCGCTTCGACGGCACGCATCTCTATGAGCACGCGGACCCGC
>CAZQUC010000661.1:0-1693 GCA_964596095.1 uncultured Enterobacteriaceae bacterium | reverse complement strand
CGCCTGCCCGTTTCATCACCAAAAACGCCGCCCTGCACTCGGGCGTTCGCTTCGTTCCCCGCGCGGAACGCCTCTCCGCTATTTTTCCATGAGCATGATCCGGTATGTTTTTGGGCTGACGGCGCTGGCCGCGTTGATCGGCTTCCTCGTCGCGCAGTCCGACCTCACTCGTGACCGCGGCTCCGCTCCCGTTGCTCCCGCCGGCTCCACTTCGCCCGCCGAATCTGCCACCGAAGAGAGGCCCGCCGTGGCCGCCGTGCGCCAAGCGGTGGAAGCGCTCGCCGCGCGACCCGCTGCCCGCACCGGCACCGTCGGATTTTACCTCGCGCCCTTGCGCCAAAGCGATCAACCCCTGACCGGGTTCCATCACCAGCAGAGCTTCATCACCGCCTCGACGATGAAGACCATCACCACCGGCAGCGCGCTGGAATTGCTCGGCCCCGACTTCCGGTTTCAGACTGAACTCCGCCACCATCCAGCCACCGGCGACCTCCTCATCAAAGGCGCCGGCGACCCCACGCTCGGGCGTCCGGAGTGGGACGACCTCTTCACCGAGTGGACCGCCGCCCTCCTGCGCGCTGGCCTCCGTGAAATCACCGGCCGCGTCATCGCCGATGAAACTGCTTGGGAAAGCCAATCGGCGCCGGGCGGCTGGAGCTGGCTCGATATCGGCAATTACTACGCGCCGCCGCTCACGCCGCTGTGCTTTCACAACAACGCCATGGACGTATATTTCCGCCTCACCGGCAAACCCGGCGACCCTGCGGAATTCTACGACTGCGACCCGTGGCCCGACGGCCTGCGCTTTCTGGATGAAGTGCGCATCGGCGTTCCCGGCTCCGGCGACAACAGCTACCTTTACGGCGCGCCCGGCGCCTCACGCTATGTGTTGCGCGGCACCCTCGCCGCCGATGCCGGCAAGGAAGCCATCGGTGGCGCGTTGCCCGATCCCGCGCTCTTCGCCGCGCAACAATTCACCGCCTGGCTGCGCGCGCGAGAGATCCCCGTGCATGGCGCTCCCACCACCTCGCGCTTGCTCGCTTGGGACAGCCCCTCGTGGACGCCTCCGTCGCCGGAGCGCGCGTCCTTGATCGCCACCCATGCCTCGGCTCCGCTGGGCGAACAACTCATCCCCATCAATCACCGCAGCCTCAACCTCGATTGCGAATGCCTCCTGCGCACGGTTGGCGGCGGCCGCGCGCGTCGCGGCCTCAACCGCCTCCACGAGCATCTGCGGCAAAAAGGGATCCCTCTCGCCGGTTACGAGCAAACCGACGGCTCGGGCCTCTCCCGCACCAACATGATCACCCCCGAGCAACTCGCCCGCGCCAACGCGTCTTTCCTGACCGGTCCGCACGGCGATGTCTTCCGCGCGTCGCTCCCTCGCGTCGGCGAACGTCGCAGCACCCTGCGCCGCCTCAGCACCACCGGTCGCGCCGCCATTCGTGCCAAGAGCGGCACCGTCGAGCGGGTCAAGAGCTACACCGGCGTCGTCACCGCCGCCGACGGCCGCGAATACATCTTCGCCATCCTGGTCAATAATTACGACGGCAGTTATTCCAGCATCTCCCCCGCGATGGACACCTTCTTCGAGGCGTTGAGCGGGCTGTGAGGGAGATATAAGATAATGGGGGAAGGAGCGGGCGGAGGCTGCGCCCTCTCAGCGGCTCCCGGTGCCGTCCGGCTGAAAACT
>CAZQUC010000660.1:0-1715 GCA_964596095.1 uncultured Enterobacteriaceae bacterium | reverse complement strand
CAGCCGGCCATATTCCCGGGCCGGCAATCCCGCCGCGAGCACCGCGTCATCCGCCGCCCGCTCCGCCGCCAGGCCTGCTTGGCGCGCGGCCCACCAGGCGAGCGGATTCGGCCAATGCAACGCCCGGCCCAGCACGGTCAGGGCTTGGAAAAACGCGTCGCCGCGCCGGACGTGGCATAGTTCATGGCGGAGAATCGTGCGGATCGCCGTGTCCGGCAACGCGTCCGCCGAGGGCGGCAACAGTAGCACCGGATGCCGCCAGCCGGTCACGCCGGGCGAAGGCACCTGATCATGCACCCGCAGCCGCACCGGACGCGCCGGGTCGGGGTCCAGCCGGGCGAGTTCCGTGGACCAAGCCGGATTCGCGGGCGCGTGGCCGGCGCGCGCCCAATGGCGGACGGTCCGATGACCGATCAACCACGGCAGCAGGCACCCCGCGACGCCCAACGCGTAGATCACCCACAGCGTCCGGGCGGCGGAAAAAATCGGAGCCGCGGGCGCGGCGGTCGAGAGAGCCAACGCCGGCGGAGTCGTGGCTTCCTGACCGGAAGCGGCCGCCACCATCCCGCTTTCCGCCACCGTTGGAGCCGCCGGCAGCGTGACGGACCACTGTCCCGGCAACAGCAGCCAGGGCGTGAGCGCGAGCAGCGCGAGAAACACCGCGCGCCAGAGCGTCGAAAGCCACGCGGCGGCGTTTTTTCGCCAGGCCCACGCGGCCAGCGTGCCGCCCAGCAGCACGGCGGTTCCTTTCAATAAAAAGACCAATAGGGTCGGAGCGTCCAATGAGTTCATGATGGGTTGTCGGGTTCGTTTTCTTGGAGGAGGCGCGAGAGGCGCTGAAATTCTTCGGGGGTGAGCCGCGTGTCCCGCAGCGACAGCAGACCCGTCACCGCCTGCGCCACCGAACCCTGGAAAAACGTGCCCACCAACCGGCGCAGCACGCTCTCCGCGACTTCCTCGCGCGGCGCGACCGGCGCGTAAACGAAGGCGCCGTTCTCTTCCCGATGCGTCACCCGGCCTTTGGTTTCCAGGATCGACAGCAGCTTGCGGATGGTGGAATACGTCGGCTGCGGCCGGATGCGTTCCCACACGGCGCGAGCGGTGAGTTCCCCCTCGGCATATAGCAAATGCATGATCTCCTGCTCCCGTCGCGACAGATTGCTCAACGCGGTTGGGCCCTCGGTGGGCTTTGGGGACGACAACGAATTGGACCTTTTCCGTGCCATGCGAAATTCTTCGCATGGTAGAGCCAGAAAAGCAAGCGCAGAATGCGAAAATTTTCGCATCCAATCCATTCAGAATGGGTTTGGAGCGCGAAAACAAGCCGAAGGCGCGACACCGCGTTGGAAGAGGAGAGCCCTTGAGACCTCCACCTCCGTCCGAAAGCAGTGTGGAGCTGTCTGTCGCCTTCGGCCATTTCCGCTGCGCTGCGGTTCCTGCCAGCAGGGTTTGAGGCCGAAAGCCTGTCAGATGCACAGCACCGCGTTCTGAGTCAGGTCGCAAGCTCAGGCCATGGAGCGCGTGTTCCGGTGGGCGGCGTTGGTTGGCGTGTTTTCCAAGGTCTGGGTGATCAACCTACTCTACCTTGGCATCGGTGATTTGCGCGGCTGGCCGTGGATGGGCGTGGATTTGGCCGTCTGGTTTTTCTGCGAGAAGATGGACGAGCTTCCGGTGTGCTGGACGGGGCGCGCGAGTTGCGGACCCGCTCCGGCCGC
>CAZQUC010000659.1:0-1721 GCA_964596095.1 uncultured Enterobacteriaceae bacterium | reverse complement strand
ACTCAACAGGTTCTGAGGTGTCCTTTGATGGACTATCAGTGATGACGCGCTGCTCAGTTTCTCGCGGCCAAGCGTGAGATTTCGGCGCGAAGGCGGCTTGCTTGTTGCCCCCAGGCATCGAGTTGCGAGCGTTTATAGATGGGGCAGGCGTCCCGGTCGGCTTTGAGGCGGTGGCCCATGGCGATCAACTCGGAAAGTTGGTCACGGCAGGCTTTCAGTTGGGAAGCGGTCCGGGCGCGCTTTTCTTTGAGGCCGGCGGAGGGATCGGCCGCGGTGGCGGCGGCATAGTCCAGTGACGTTTCCGGCTCGTCTTCCTTCTCTTTGACGAAGGCCAGGGATTTTTCTTGTTCGGCGATCAGCCAAGCGCTGGCTTCTTCCGGATCATACGCGGCGCGTTCACGGATCGCGGCATCCAACTCCCCCAAGGGCAGGGTTCCGATGCCGCCGGTGTGGCGGAATTTCATCGCGCCGGGTGTCACTTGCATGATGCTGACCTCTGAAAACACCCGTCCGTCGGTAGAGGTCAACCGCACCAATTTCGAGCCGATCAGTTTTTGCCGGAGGGAGGTTTTGTATTTCGCTTTGTATTCCTCATACGCGCGCGCCTGTTCGTCGGATTTTTTGCGGGCGGCTTCAAGCTGTTTTTCCAAGGCGTGGAGCTGCTCGGTAAGAGTGCGGTTTTCCGCCGCGGCCTTTCCGAGGGATTCCTCTTGCTGCCGCTGCTCCGCCCGGGCGCCGTCCACATGCATTTTGAGTTCCGTCACTTCGTTACTCAATCGCCGCGCTTTCGCTTCAGCGGCGAATTGTTCCGCTGAAGGGCCGCAGGCCGGCAGCAGCAGTGCGATGGACAAGAGTATGAGAGAAGTGTGGCGCATAGTGTGATGCTTATCAGAAAAGCACGGCATGGGCAAGATCAAACCCCGCGTCATAATAATTGTCTCTGTCAGTAGTGACTGATATTCTGAGCGCACATGAAAGCGCTCGCCCTTTCCGACGCTCAAGATACTCATGTTGCCATTGACAGAGCGGGGGCGCCGAGGGATCGCTTTCCTTTGTGACCAAACCATCCTTTCCCGTCCTCGTCGCCATCTTGTCCGTGTGGAATGGGCTGCGCGCCCAACAGACTTCCTGGGAATCGGTGCTCGGCACATATGGGAATCTCGAAACGGTGGCGGGGAGCAGTTACGAGTCCGGTGACAATGGCAACGAATGGCTGGCGGAATATGAAGGGCGGGTGGCCTTCGACCCCGCGCAACCGGCACAGCCACCGCATTTGTCCGAGCCGCACATGGCGATGGATGACGCCGAGGGCAATCTCTACATCGCCGACAAGAACGCGCATGGCATCCGCAAGCTTGCGCGTGACGGCCGGATCGTCACCGTGGCGGGCCGGGTGATTCCGCCCGGCGGCGTGCTGGCGGATGACGGGGACGGCCCGGCGACGGAGCGGCTGGTGGCGTATCCGAACGGCCTGTTCGTGCTGCCGGACGGAGTCTTCTACATTCTGGAGCAGGGCATCTCCGGCATGCCCGCGCGCATCCGTCGGGTCGGGCGCGACGGTCTCATGACGACCGTGGTCGCGCGGGAGGGCGCGGACGGCATTTTCAATCGCGGGCTGTGGGTGTCGCGCGACGAATCACTGATTTATTTTTGCGCCATCGAGAACGGCGTCGGTGTGGTCAAGAAATGGACCGCCGCCGACGGCACGCAGGTGGTGGCGA
>CAZQUC010000658.1:0-1729 GCA_964596095.1 uncultured Enterobacteriaceae bacterium | reverse complement strand
GTAGAGTTCTTCGACGATCGGCTCGCGGTTGATCCAGCGGAGGTATTTCCACGTCTCCGTGCGCACGCCTTCGCTGGGCGGGATGATCTGCGGCAGGGTGTGGTGCTCGTAGAAAAAATCCTCGCGCCACTCGGCGGGCGTCTCGCCGCCCAACCACGGCGCGAGGCTGCGGCCCTGCATGGCAGCGGGTGGGGTGAGGCCGGCCATCTCCACCAGCGTGGGCGCGAGATCGACATTCAACGTCAGCGCCGTCACGCGACGACCGCGCGCGGCGGCGGGCTGGCGGGGATCGTGGATGAGCGCCGGAATCCTCAGGCTTTCCTCATACATGAACCATTTGTCGGCCAAGCCGCGGTCGCCGAGCGCGAACCCATTGTCTCCGAAAAAGACGAACACGGTGCGCCCGGTTTCGCCACGCGCGGCCACCGCGTCGCGCAGGCGGCCGACCTCGCGGTCCAGCCCGGTGATGAGGCGGTAGTAATCGCGGAGGATGCGCTGGGTTTTCTCCGGCGTGTCGAACCGCCAGCCCCAGCGCGTGCGGCCTTCGGAGGTCTTGACGAAGGCGGGCAGTTTTTGAAACGCCTCGTCGGTGGCCGTGGGCGGCGACGGGATGGTCACGTCGGCATAGAGCGCCTCGTCGCGCAAGTCGGGTTGGAACTCGCGCGGCCGGCGGTCGCGGGCATGGACAGCGCTGAAGCTGACGGACAGGCAGAACGGCCGGTCCGCCGGCGCCGCGCGCACGAAGTCCAGCGCCTGCTCTCCAAGCTTCGCTGTCTCGTGAGTCTGCGTGGGATCGGCGGGGTCGATGAAGTCCGGTGCTCCTTGGCCGGCTTGTCCGTGCCCGACGTCGAATTGCGACGCGGCCGCCTCCACCGCCGCGGCATTCCCCACGCCGAGCTTGCCCACGAACCCAGTGTGATACCCCGCCTGCCGCAATAAGGCGGGATACGTCTCCCGCCACTGCTCCGGCGTCAGGCCCTTGGCGAAATCGTCGATGCCGTGGCGGCGCATCCATTGCCCGGTGAGAAACGACGCGCGACTGACCGAGCAAATGGAAGTAGTGGTGAAGGCATTCTCAAACACCACGCCACCGGCCGCCAGCGCGTCGAGATGCGGCGTTTGGACGATGGCATTGCCGCGATGCCCGAGCGCGTCCCAGCGGAAATCATCCGCGAGGATGAAAATGACATTCGGCCGCTCCACCGGCGCAGCGAGAGCGGGAGCTACGAAGAAAGCCAGCGCCAGCAGCGCGAGGCCAAAACCACGGGGGATAGAGCGATGAGCGAGCACGGGAAAGCAGTAGCGCCGCCGCGACAGGACGGCAAGCCGCGGCGTGGTGGCGTTCCGATTTGGGGCGGACGGCTTGCCTCCGCTCTGGCGTGGAGAGGGGCTTGCCCTTCGGGGCGAGGAGCGGCGGCTTCATGAAGGTCTAATACAAAAATCTTTTGAAAACGGGACTTTTATTGCTAAAGGGAGCCATGGCAAAGAAGTTCCACTGAGGAAAGCCTGCACTGGCCGGGGAAGTCGAAGCGCTGCTGCGCCAAGGGGGCCTCGCGCGGCACCATCAGCGTCTGATGACGTTGCGCCTGGGCCTGAGAACCTGTTGAGTAAAAAGTGGTCGATGTCTCCGCCAGACGTATCATCTGGAGTGCGGAGGCTCGCCTCCGCTCTTCGGGGGGGAGGGGCTGGCCCCTCGGGGCGGGGAAGTTGGGCCGCCATCACCGGCGCG
>CAZQUC010000657.1:0-1745 GCA_964596095.1 uncultured Enterobacteriaceae bacterium | reverse complement strand
GAAGCAACCTCCGTTCTCCGTTTGATCGCTCACGAAGTCCCAGCTCCACACCTGGTGGCGGCGTTCCGCGCTCAGGCGTCCGGGTTGGGACGGCCCGGCCCGCCGCGTCCGCCGCTGGCGACGGCTCACTTGCAGGCCTTCCGCACGCCTCACCCGCGCCACGCGCTTGGCGTTGACCGCCAGCTCATCACGTCGCAGCAGCGCCGTAACCCGGCGGTAGCCATAACGCGGATGCGCCCGGCGAGAGCGCCACGATGCGCTGGCCCAGCCGTCGCTGATCGGTGCTCACTTTCCGCATCCGGTAATAGCCCGAACGCGACACGTCCAGCGCCCGGCACGCCTGCGCCGGACATCCCACGCCCCCGTCCACCGCCTCTCGCACGGCCCGGCGCCTGCCCGCCGGGCTCACCACTTTTTTGCGTTCACGTATTTGAGGATGTCGATCTGCACCGCTTGGTCCGCGATGATCCGCTTGAGCCGCGTGATCTCTTCGGCCATCGCCCGCGCCTGCCGCAGCTCATCCACCCGCATCCCTCCATACCGCCGCTTCCATCCGTAATACGTCTGCTCGCTCACGTTGTGCTTCGCGCACAACTCCTTCACCGTTAAATCACCCTGCGCTTCGCGCAGGATGCCCACAATCTGTTCTTCGCTGAATCGGCTTCTTTTCATGTTCTTCGTTTTGGTTCGCTGGTTTCGTTCTTTCAGTCCCAAAACTACATTTTACTTCCGTCCTCTTTGCAGGGGGCAGGTCACCCACAGTGTTACTTCCATCGGAAGCGGAGCGTTCCGCGACTGCGCGGGCCTGACCGGCCTCACCATTCCCAATAGCGTCGCCTCCATCAACTCGAGCGCATTCTCTGGCTGCACGGGGCTGACCAGTGTCACCCTTCCAAGAATAGTCAGCGACATTGAACGGCAAGCGTTCTTCGACTGCACAAGTCTAACCAGCGCCATCTTCGAGGGCAATGCGCCCTTCCTTGGCCCCAATGTTTTCCTTAACACTTCTCCCAATTTTACGATTTACTATCACGAACGCCGCGTTGGTTTCACCTCCCCGACATGGAAGGGTTATCGGGCCATGGTGCTGGGCGCTCCCGGCGCGTCCCCGCTGGAAAACTGGCGGCAGCAACATTTCGGTGCGGGGGCGACCAACACCGGCGACGCGGCGGATGACGCCGACCCCGACGGTGATGGCTTTACCAACGCGCAGGAATACGTCGCCCAGACCGATCCGAAGCACGCCGGCAGCGCCTTTCAGATGGAAAGCGCCACCCGGACCGCCACCACCTATACCGTGGTTCTCCCCGGTCACGCGGGTCGCCGTTACGCACTCCAGCGGCGGCTCGTTACGCTGGGCGTGATGTGGGAGTCCGTGACCACCGCCGGACCGCTCACCGCCGCGGGTTCCGTGTCCCTTACCGATGCCGCCGCCCCTGCAAGTGGGGCGATTTATCGCGTCGAGGTCTCCGTGCCGTAACGGCGTCGCACCGGCGGCTGTTTCCTGTCCTCTCTCACCGAGATGGTTCTTCGACCCGCAGGATCTGCCTGTGAGGCAAAGTGCCCATGGGCTTCAAGTTGAGGGCAGTGAACTCCTCCGGGGTTCGCGGTTGTTTCGCCAAAACCAATTCGTTTTCCTCGTCGCCGGCCGGTCATCCCCGTAGCGCTTCCACGGCCTCGCGGAGTTGCGCCGCCGTGAGGTCGCGGCTGACGAAAGCCTCGCCGAGGCGGCGGAGGAGCACGAA
>CAZQUC010000656.1:0-1757 GCA_964596095.1 uncultured Enterobacteriaceae bacterium | reverse complement strand
TGGGCCTGGGATTACGACGGGCCGGGCAATGCGTATCACATCAACTTTTCCGGCTCCGCCGGCAGTTTCATTGATGTGAGCGATCGCATCGGCTTGCGGCGGACCGGTCAGGTGCGTGAAAATCAGATCACATGGGAGGAATACTGGGATTTGGGAATTCTGACGGCGGAAGGCAAAAGTGGCCTGACCGGCGACGTGTTCAGTGATTACTTCACCACCACGGGCACCAGCGCAGCCGATGGTCTGCGTTATGTCCTGACTTACACGCCGGTGCCGGAGCCGGCCGGAGCCGCCTTGCTGGCTGTGGGTGGATGGATGTTGGCCCGCCGTCGGCGCCGTGCGTGAAATGCTCGAGGCGCGGCCCTTCGGATCAGCCGGCCGTCGTCAGCTCCCCGGTGGGCGCGGATCGTTTTTCCACCGCCCGCGCCATCCGCTCCAGCGCCTCCGCCAGCGTGGCGCGGGGGCAGCCGAAGTTCAGGCGTAGGAAGCCCGGCGCGCCGAAATCCGCCCCTTCGCTGAGCCCGACGCCCGCCTCTTCGAAGAACGGCTGCGGTTTGTCCACGCCCAGCCCGCGCGCGTCGAGCCACGCCAGATACGTCGCCTCCAGCGGCCACGCCAGCTTGAGCGCGGGCAGCCTCGTGGCGAGGAAGTCGCGCAGGAAATCGCGGTTGCCTTGGAGATACGCCAGCAATTCCCGCCGCCACGGTTCGCCTTCGCTCAGCGCGGCGTGGGTGGCGTGGTAACTCAGCGGGTTCAGTTCCGGAATGAGCTTGCCGCCCGCCGCGCGGAAGGCGTGGCGCAGCGTCGCATTGGGGATCAGCGCCCACGCGAGGCCGAGGCCGGGGACATTGAAGGTCTTGCTCGCCGCCATCAGCACGATGAGCCGGTCGCGGATCGGCCCCTCCAGCCGCGCGGCGGAGAAAAATGGCGTCGCCTCTTCGTCATAGACCAGGTCGCAATGGATCTCGTCGGACACGAGGAGCAGATCGTGGCGCAGGGCGAAATCGGCGGCTTTCTCCACATCCGCGCGCGACCACACGCGGCCGACCGGATTGTGCGGGTGGCAGAAAAGAAAGACTTTGGTATCCGGCGTCACCGCGACGTCGAGCGCGTCCCAGTCGATCGTCCATCCGCCATTGGTCGCTTCATCACGTGCCAGCGGCACGGCCAGCAGCCGCTTGCCCGCATCGCGGTGCACGGCGAAAAACGGCGGATACACCGGCGTCTGGATAAGCACCACCTCGCCCGGCTGCCCCACCGCCCGGCAGGCCATTGATTTCGCCGGCACCAGCCCCGGCAGCCAGTGGATCCACTCCGCCTGCGCCTCCACCCCATGACGTCGCGCCAAATGGGCCAGCACCGCTTCGTTCAAGCCTTCATGCGGATGCGAGTAACCGAGCACCCCATGATCGACCCGACGGCGGATCGCCTCCAGCACGCACGGTGGCGCGGCGAAATCCATGTCCGCCACCCACAGCGGCAGGATGTCGCGGCCGGCGTAGCGGTTCCATTTCAGACTGCCCGTGCCACGGCGGTCGATGACGGTGTCGAAGTCAAAACTCATGTCGTTCAGGTATGTTAAGCGATCTGTATTACAGAAAACACCGAAGCCGTCCAGCGGCAAAGCATGATCCCGAAAAAACGAAAAGAGAAACCGCGGATTTCGCGGATAACGCTGATATTTCAATATTTATGAACGGAGAGGAGGCTTCTCGGAAATTGTTCGGGATCTTCCGAGGAGAAGGGCGATGAAGGCC
>CAZQUC010000655.1:0-1762 GCA_964596095.1 uncultured Enterobacteriaceae bacterium | reverse complement strand
CGCTGTGAACGCGGATCTGCCCGATCCCGCCGGAAAACCACTGGCCGCCACTCGCCGTGCCATCCCCCTCATTCTGCGTGCCAACGCGGAGGAGATTGCCCGTGTGGATGTTGAGGCTGATGGGGCCTTCGGTGTTTTTCTCCACGCCATTAGCATAGACCCGCGTGGTCGAGCCATCGAAGGTGTAGGTCAAGTGCTGCCACGAGCCGGCTTCCGGCGTGCCAGTGGGGCCCCAGCCGATGTCCTGCCCGCCCCAGTGCCCCATCGCGCCCCAATCGGGATTGGTGCCATAGTTGAACGACGCGTTGGAGCCATCGGGACCGCCACGATGCCCCCAGGCCAACGGCGTTTCCTCCCCGCGGATGTTTCCCTGCCAAGCCCAGACTTCCACCGTCCACGTGGGATTGGCGCCTTCCAACGTCGCCGGGCTGGCCGGGCCGCTGAAGAAATCCCCCTGGCCGTCAAAAAACACCGCGGCAGAACCGTTGATGGTATCCGCCTTCGGGGTGCCAGAGGCGGTGAAGCCACCCCCCAATGTGCCCGAGTTCGCCCAAGAGGCGGAGCCACTGGAGAAGGAGGAAGCCTTGAGATCGACCAGCAAATCGCCGGCGATGTCCACAGCCTGCACATAAGAAGCGGCACCGAAAAAGGCCGCAATGGGCAACGCGCGCAAAGGAGTTTTCATGGATCGTGGGTTTGGTGATGGGAATTTGTGACGGAACCGACATTACCGCTCTCACGGGTTTTTGGTCAACGATTTCTTCGACTTTTGGGAAATTCGTCGGTAAAAAGTTGCCGGGCCGTCGAATCATTCACGGCCCGGCGAGACGGCGCAGGCGGTAGCGGTCGTTGGCCAAGGGCGTGGCCGCAATCCCCAGACCGCCGTCCCAAACCGGGGTGGCCACGGGCTCCCAGCGCAACCGGTAAAACCGTTCGGTTCTTTCGTCCCAGCCTGTAAGCGAAATGGTTTCGGTTCTTTCGCCGATAATTGCTTCATCCAAAAAAATGGGCTTCCATCCATCGCCAAACCGTAGCCCATCGTTTGCCTCGATCATAAACGCATATCCCTCCTTCGTCACGAAACTGAACTTCACCAAGTAAAGCGCCGTGTCCCAACGCTCGACATCAATGCTAAATTTGGGATCCCACGCGCTGCCGGCCACCGTTGTGGCTTGGCGAAGACGACCCCAACGGCGTCCTCTCCGGTGAGCCGCGCCCGCACCGTCCGGCCCGTCAGATCGAGCGAGAGATCATCCGGAGAGATCATCCGCGCTGACTGTTCCAGAAAGTGACTTTACAACCTGATTTTCACGCGTCCTCAACGCGCGACACGTCATGCCAGGCCGCCGCGCCGAAGAGCGCCGCCGCCTTGTGCAGAGTCTCCTCGTATTCGCGCTCCGGCGACGATTCCGCGACGATGCCGGCGCCGGCGTGAAAATGCAGCCGGCCGTGCTCCGCCACCGCGGTGCGGATGGCAATGCTGAATTGGCTCTCGCCATTGGTCCCGAGATACCCGATGGCCCCCGTGAACAACCCGCGCGGCGCCGACTCCAATTCGGCGATGATTTCCCGCGCCCGTTTCTTCGGCGCGCCGGTGATGGAGCCGCCGGGAAAACACGCCGTCAGCGCGTCGAGATGGTCCACTTCCGGCCGCAACCGGCCTTCCACGGTCGAAACCAAGTGGAAGACCTGCTGGAACCGTTCCAGCCGCAGCAGATCCGTGACCGTCACCGAGCCATAATCGCACACCTGGCCGAGATCG
>CAZQUC010000654.1:0-1780 GCA_964596095.1 uncultured Enterobacteriaceae bacterium | reverse complement strand
GATGGAAAAAGGCTTCGATCCTGAAGGGATCGCAGCCCGAGAGGCGGGCCGGGTGCGGGGAAAGCGCGCTGCGATCCCTCCGGGATCGCAGGCTGAGGGCGGAAAGGACCGGGGGTATCGCTCCGCTCAACCCCCGGCTGCGGTGGCTGGCATGGCTTCGCCATGACCCCAACCCAAGCGTGTCCGTCGGGAGCATTCAGTTTTCAGCACGGCAAAGGGCGCGGGGAGGCGGTGGGAAGCTCTCAGTCCGACATGTCTGTCCCGTCTGCCCAGCGCCGGGTCAGGCTGAAAACTGAATGCTGAAAATTCCCCAATCAATGCGCCTCCAGCCAATTGCGGCCAAATCCGGATTCGACGACCACGGGCACGCCTTCCAGCGGCAGGGCGTTTTTCATGAGTTCCTCGACGAGCGGTTGGACGATGGCTTTTTCCGCCGCGGGCACCTCGAAGATGAGTTCGTCGTGAACCTGGAGGAGCATTTTGGTGGCGAGGTTGCGCTCGCGCAGGGCGGTGTCGATGGCGATCATGGCGAGCTTGATCATGTCGGCGGCGGTGCCTTGGATCGGCGTGTTGATGGCGACCCGCTCGGCGGCGGCGCGCACGGTGGCATTGGCGGAGGCGATGTCGCGCAGCAGGCGGCGGCGGCCGCAGAGGGTTTCGACGTAGCCGTGGGTCCGCGCGTCTTCGATGGTGCGGTCCATGTAGGCCTTGAGGCCGGGGTATTGCGTGAAGTAGTTTTCGATCAACGCCTGGGCTTGGGTGCGCGGGACGCCCAAGCGCTGGGCGAGGCCGAAGGCGGAGATGCCGTAGATGATGCCGAAGTTGACCATCTTGGCGGTGCGGCGCATTTCGGGCAGCAGTTCCTCCATCGGCACGCCATAGACACGGCTGGCGGTGGCGGCGTGAATGTCGTGGCCGAGGGCGAAGGCTTCGCGCAGGGCCGCATCGCCGCTCAGCGCGGCCACCACGCGCAACTCGATCTGCGAGTAATCCGCTGAAAGCAATTCCTTCCCCGGCGTGGCCACGAAGGCGCGGCGGATTTCGCGTCCCATCGGCGTGCGGATAGGGATGTTCTGCAAATTCGGGTTGTTGGAGGAGAGCCGGCCCGTGGCGGCGAGGAGTTGCAGATACGAGGTATGCACGCGGCCGGTGCGCGGGGAGACGGCCTGTGGCAGGGCATCGACGTAGGTGCTCTTCAATTTCGCCGCCTCGCGGTAGTCGAGGATTTTCGCGATGATGGGATGCTTCGGCTCCAGCTCTTGCAGGATGTCTTCGCTGGTCTGGTATTGGCCGGTCTTGGTTTTCTTGGGCTTGTCGGAGAGGCGCAGGCGGTCGAAGAGGATTTCCCCGAGCTGCTTGGGCGAGTTGAGATTGAACGGCCCGCCACCCAGCGCGTGGATTTCTTTTTCCAACCCGGCGATCTGTTTGGCCAGCTCCTGGCTCATCGCTTTCAACGCCGCGCCGTCGAGCGCGATGCCCGCGCGTTCCAACCGCCCGAGCACCGGGAGCAGCGGCATTTCGATGTCGTAGGCCACGCGCTCCTGGCCTTTTTCTTTCAGCAGCGGACGCAGCACGGCGGCCAGTTGCCAGGTGACATCCGCGTCCTCGGCGGCGTATTCGGCGACGCGGGCGAGCTCCGTGGCCGAGACTTCCAGCATCGTCAATTGGCCGCCGAAGAGGTCCGGTCCGCCTTTCTTTTTCTCGCCGATGAGAGAGGTGATGGGGATGGGCGTGTAGCCGAGATAGACTTCGCTGAGGTAATCCATGCCGTGGCGCTGGT
>CAZQUC010000653.1:0-1788 GCA_964596095.1 uncultured Enterobacteriaceae bacterium | reverse complement strand
GGCCGCCAGGAGGGCCAGGTTCTGGCCAGCCATCGGCATATTCTGGAGTTGCTGGAGATCCGCTTTGAACGGGTGCCGGAGGGGCTGCGGGAAGAGATCGGGGCCATCACGGACTTGGAGCGGCTTTCTCATTTGCTCCGCGCAGTCATCCGCTGCGGCGATCTGGAAGCGTTCAGCCGGGAATTGTAGGGAGTTGGCTCATGCTGGGGTGAAGAATGGAGCCATGAAACGGCGGCGCGCCATCCGCCCAAAGTCGGATCGCCCGCACGGCGCGGGCGCGCATGGTGGAGCCGCTTGAATCCGCCGCAGATCCATCTTCTCCGCAAGTCCTTCGCCGCCGTGGAAGCCCGCGGCTCCCTCGCCGCGCTGGTGTTTTACCGCCTGCTCTTCGCGCGGCATCCCGAATTGCGTCCCTTGTTCAAGGGCGGCATCGAGGAGCAAGCCGCCAAACTCACCGCCATGCTCGGCGCGCTGCTCTCCCTGCTGGAGCGCGGCGACGCTTTGCTCGCGGAGCTGGAGGAAATGGGCGCGCGCCACGCGGAATACGGCGTGCGGGACGCGCACTACACCGCCGTGGGCGACGCCCTCCTGGCCATGCTCGCGGAAGTGCTCGACGACGACTTCACACCCGCGACCGAAGCGGCTTGGTCCGCGCTCTATCACCTCGTCGAACAGGCCATGAAACGCGGCGCGGCCCGCGCGGCCTGTGCCGCACGATGATCGATGACGCGACACCGCTTTGTGGGATCCACCGGTTCATGTTTCGTGTGTTGCCAAGATAATCGACCTGTTTTCATCATGTTGTGGTATGATGGCTCCGCTCTGCGCGCCTCTCCGACCAAAGTCGGAGGCGGCGGATAGGAAAAAGGGTCGCGGGCGGGGCCGCACGGGTTTTGCTGGAGGGATGCAGATAAACGCGCAGGCGAGGCTTCGGTGGCTGGCGGCCTTGATGGGCGGCGGCTGGTGGATGGCTTGTGCCGCGCAGGAGCCGCCCGCGGTGGTGTCGGTGGCCGAGGTGGCGCGGGTGTTGACCGATCCGGCGCGAAGCGATCCGGTGGAGATGACCTTCCGCGGTGTGGTGACCTTTGTCGGAAACGATGGGGAAATCTGCGTGCAGCAGGAAACCAGCGGGGTGCTGGTCGATCCGCCGGACGGAGCGGAAGGCGCCTCGCCCCAGGTGGGCGATGCCATCGAGGTGGAGGCGCCGGTGGGTTTCCTCACCACCGACGCGACCTCGTGGCGCCTGCGGGTGGCGGCCCGCGCGTGGCGGGTGACGGGGGCGGGCCCACTGCCGGAGCCGGAGCGACCGTGGCTGCTGGAGGCGCTCAATGGCAAGTGCAACCGCCGCCGGGTCGAGATCGAAGGGGTGGTCATGCAAATGGCGCTCGATCAAGGGCGGGTGCGGATTCATCTCACCGACTTGTCGGGCTGGGCGGTGGTCACGGTGCATCGCTGGCAGGGGCCGCCGCCGCGCGCGTGGTGGGGCGCGAAATTGAAGATGCTGGGCGTGAACCTCGGCCGCGGGCACGAGGCGTTGCAGGTCTCCGGCTCGGAGCACATCGAAGTGCTCGCGCCCGGCGTGGAAGACCTTTTCGCCGTGCCGGCGGCGGAGGCTTCGGCCCTGCGCGCCAGCCCGGCCCATCCCGAGCGGACACGGATCGCGGGCACGGTGCTCGGCGTGTGGGACGACTCCGTGTATGCCCGCGATGACGAGGGGACCGCGTGGCGGTTCAGCCTGCTCCATCCCTTTGTCTCCACGGAAAATCCGCCTCATGCGCTCGAACTCAT
>CAZQUC010000652.1:0-1812 GCA_964596095.1 uncultured Enterobacteriaceae bacterium | reverse complement strand
CAACGCCGGCTCCAGCCGCGACAGCCCCAGGCTGATCAACCCCAGCGTCGCCACGGCGACGAGCGAAACCACCACGCGGCGGCGACGCTTCCGGCGGGCAAAATCGGGTCGGGCGATGTCCATGGGCATTGGTCGGTGATGGGTGATGATTGATGATTGTTTGGCGCGAGACGGCGGCGATCTGGCTCATTCAGAACGCAGCGCCACCATCGGATCGACCCGCGCCGCGCGGCGGGCGGGAAGCCAGCAGGCGAATAGGGCGACGGCAATAAGCACCAGAGGAATAGCGGCAAAAGTAAGCGGATCGTTGGGTTGGACCTCGAAGAGCAGCGAGCGTAACAATCGCGTCAGGGCCAAGGCCGTCACCAGCCCGATTCCTATTCCCAGTAACACCAGCCGCATTCCCTGTCCCATTACCAAACTCAGCACGTCCCATCGTTGGGCGCCCAAGGCCAGGCGGACGCCGATTTCACGCCGTCGTTGAACCACAGAGTAGGTCAGCACGCCATAAATGCCGCACGCCGCAAGGAGGAGAGCGAGCGCACCGAATAAACTCAGCAGGCTGGACGCGAATCGCGGCGGGGCCAGACTCTGGTTGATCTGTTCCGTCATGAGACGGATTTCAGGCGCGGGCAAATGGGGAATAACCGACTTGATTTCGCGCTGGATGGCCGCCGTCAGAACGGACGCATCTCCCATGGCACGGACAGCCAGCGTCGGGGTCTGCATGGGCCAGTGCCAGTAGGACCGGTAGATTTCCGGCACGGTTTCCGGTGGCAGGCCCAGCGACTTCACATCGCCCACCACGCCTACGATTTCATACCAGAACGGCACCCCGTGTCCATCTCTGGAGCCGGCCGGTCCTGCTGCGGTCGAGAGCGTGACATATTTACCCAGCGGGTCTTCCGCGGGAAAGAATCTGCGCGCGAAGCTCTCATTCACCAGCACCACCCCCGGCGCTTCCAGCGTGTCGGCGTCGGTGAAGTCACGTCCGCGCAGCAGAGGAGTGCCTAGTGCGCGAAGATAGCCGGGCGTCAAGGCGTTGGCCTCCGTGGCGAGGCGTTCCGCTTCGGGGGCGATGGGCCGGCCCAAGATGGCGAAGGACTGGTTGGGAGGATGGTTATCCGGGCGCAGGAATCGATACGCCGCCCCGGCCGATTGAACTCCGGGAAGCTCCCGCAGCCGTTCCAGCAATTCCTTTAAATACACCTGCGGCCTTCCGTCCGTCGGGCGCATCCAACCATCGAAGCCGGACCCTGAAAAATCCAATTTCGCGGTGAGGACCTGTTCCGCCCGAAAACCGCGATCGGTAACTAACAACCTCGCAAAGCTCTGCAACATCAGTCCGGCTCCAATCAACAAAATAGTCGCCACGGCAGCCTCCGCCACCACCAGCGCACGGCGCATGAATTGTGAGGAAACTCCGGGGGATGCACCCCGGCTGTCGTCCTTCAAGACTTCGTTCAAGTTGGGCCGCGAACTGTGCCAGACCGGAGCCAATCCGAAAATCACGCCGGTCAACAACGCAGTCCCCAACGTGAAAAGAAGTGCCGTGCTATCGAGCGACACGCCGGACAGGCGGGGGATATCCGCGGGACTCATCACGATGAATAACTTCATGCCCCAATAGCCCAGCATCACCCCCGCCGCGCCCCCTAGCAGGGCGAGCAGAATGCTTTCCGCGAGTAACTGCCGCATCACCCGCCAGCGCCCCGCGCCCAGCGCGAGCCGCACCGCGATCTCCTTCTGTCTCGAGGCGGCCTGCGCCAACATCAGGTTGGCGACGTTCGCGCAGGCGATCAACAGCACGCC
>CAZQUC010000651.1:0-1812 GCA_964596095.1 uncultured Enterobacteriaceae bacterium | reverse complement strand
GTGCCGTCGCGGCTGGCCGCGCCATATTCCGGCGGCGCGGGCGCGGCGTTGCGCTGGGAATGACGGCCCACCTCGCTCCGTGGAGCCGTCGGTCAGGAGAAGCCCGAAGACCAATCGGCCGGACCTGCCATTTTACCTTGCACGGCGCGCGGGTATCATCACCCTGCGGCTCGCTGCGAGTGTGCCGTCACCTCCTCATGAGCAAACGATATCAGATCAAGGAAAAAATCGGCCAAGGCGGAGTGGGCGAGGTCTTCATCGCGCTCGACACCCAGCTCCAGCGCGAGGTGGCGCTCAAGCGCATCAAGGCCTCGGATTCCGAGGGCGGCGACGACGCGCTCAAGGAAGCGAAAGTGCTCTCCGCGCTCCAGCATCCGAATATCCTCACCGTCTTCGATGTCGGCAAGGACGAGCACGGCACCTTCGTCATCAGCGAATTGCTGCGCGGCGAGACGCTGGAAAAACTCGTCGAGCGCGGCCCGCTCAACGAGGCGGATTTCACCCAGCTCGCGCAGCAGACGCTGGAGGGCCTCATCGCCGCGCAGGCGCTGAATCTGGTCCACCGCGATCTCAAGCCGGGCAACCTCATGGTCGTCTGGCACGCGAGCGGGAAATTCCAGATCAAGATCCTGGACTTCGGTCTCGCGAAATTCAGCCTGCACGCGAGCCACCAGACGGAGGATCACGAAGCGGGCATCCTCGGCTCGATCTTCTACATGGCGCCGGAGCAATTCGAGCGGCTGCCGCTCGACGGGCGCACCGATCTCTACGCGCTCGGCTGCATTTTCTACTTCGTGCTCACGGGCAAAAATCCCTTCGACGGCGACACCGCGCCGGAAGTGATGGCCTCGCACCTCACCCATCGCGTCGTGCCGCTCGGCCAATGGCGGCCCGATCTCCCGGCATGGCTGACCGAGTGGGTCATGTGGTTCATCAACCGCGACCCGGCCCACCGCCCCGGCAGCGCGCAGGCCGCGCTGGATACCTTTCACGAACAAGCCCAGGCCTGGGCCACCGCGGCGCGGACCCCCGCCGCCCGCCCGCCGGCCGCGGCGCCCTACCGCCGCGCCCCCGCCATCCCACCCGGACACCGCACGCCCACCGGCAACATCCGCGCCGGCGCCTCCCGCGCCTCGGTCACACCCAGGCTGCCCGTCCGCGCCGCCTCGCCGCCTCGCCGCCGCCCGCAGCAGAGGATGAATTGGAAATACGGCCTCCCCGCCGCGCTGCTCGTCGTGGGCGTGGGGGCTTGGTGGCTCTGGCAACGGCACGAGGCGGAGACGGAACTCCCCGGCCGCATCCGCCTCACTGCCGACGACCTCGTCATGCCCGACCCCGAGGGCGCACGCCACCTCCTCGGCCCCGGCGAAACCGTGCTCGGCTATGAATTCGCGAAGATCCACGGCAGCCAAGCCACGCCGCGCCCGAGCCTCAAAGCCCTCGGCGCCTGGAGCGGCCGCGACACGCGCCTCGTCTGGGCGGTGACCATCCCGGAAAAAAGCGACTTCGACGTCTTCCTCCGCTATTCGACCGACCCGCCGCCCTCCGGCGGCCGCTTCCAGCTCACCCTCGCCGGCGAAGACCTCAGCGGCGACGTGCCAGCCACCCCCACGCCGGAAACCTTGACCGAAGTCCACGTCGGCTCGGTCACCCTCGATCCGAAACCATCCGCCACCGTCGAGTTGAAACCGCTCTCCATCACCGGTTCCTCGCTGATGAATTTCAATGCGGTCATTTTGCGGAGGAAATAGGTCGCAAGTTTTCAGTTTCCAGTCCTGGAACCCCGGCGCGCCGGAATGAGGAACGGGGAGT
>CAZQUC010000650.1:0-1829 GCA_964596095.1 uncultured Enterobacteriaceae bacterium | reverse complement strand
TCCCGGCATTGCTTGTCATCGGCCGGATCATCGGGCCGCACGCGGCGGGCGATGGCCCAACACGCCCACGCCCGCCAGGCGCGGAGTTCCCGGCGCGGCTCGACCATGCGCGTGGCGAGATGCTGGTAGTGGCGGCGCGGATTGCCGATGAACTGGCAGTCCCGCCGGTTCTCCAGAATCCAGCGCACCGCCCGGTAAGGCAGCGGCCACGCGGCCAATACGGCGTCGTCCGCACGGAGATCGGCGCCGAAGGCGCGGTTGACCAGCAAGAGCGACTGCGCGGGCACTCCGGCGCGCCACAAGGCCTGCGCGCATTCCAGCGCCAGCCGGTAAAAGGCCGGCCCGCGATCCGTCCCGACCTCGCCGATGGAGGCTGCCGTCAGCGGGCGTGACGGCACGGGCAGAGACGGACAGTCCCGCAGGAACAATTCCGCTCCAGCGGTTGCCGCGACCGATAGTGGTTCAGAAAGGGGAAACATCCGGTGAAATTTGCAAAATTATCCGGCCAGCCCAAAAATCCATTCGCCTTTGTCGGCGTCCCCGTCACACTGCACAGTTCCGTCATTTGAACATTTCACTCTCCACACTCCATGGCCAAAAAAGAGACTCCTGAGAGCGGCGCCGCCGCCGACGACAACAAACTTTCCGCCGCGCGCGCGAAGGCGCTCGATCTCGCCCTCCAGCAAATCCAGAAGGACTTCGGCGAAGGGGCCATCATGAAAATGGGCGACAGCCACCGGGTGGACATCGACGTCATCCCGACGGGCAATCTGCTCATCGACCGCGCGCTCGGCGTGGGCGGGTTTCCCCGCGGGCGCATCATCGAAATTTTCGGCCCCGAGTCCTCCGGGAAAACGACGCTCACCCTCACCGTCGTCGCCCAGGCGCAGAAGCGGGGAGGCCTCGCCGCCTTCATCGACGTCGAGCACGCGCTGGATCCCGAATATTCCAAGCGCCTCGGGGTCAATATGAACGAACTGCTCGTCTCCCAACCCAGCAGCGGCGAGGAAGCCCTGCAAATCTGCGAGCAACTCGTGCGTTCCAATGCCATCGACGTCATCGTGCTGGATTCCGTGGCCGCGCTGGTGACCAAGAACGAACTCGAAGGCGACATCGGCGACTCCACCGTGGGGGCCCAGGCGCGGTTGATGAGCCAAGCGCTGCGCAAGCTGACCAGCTTCATCTCCAAGGCCCGCACGTGCGTCATCTTCACCAACCAGATCCGCGAAAAAATCGGCGTCATGTTTGGTAGTCCCGAAACCACCCCCGGCGGGCGCGCGCTGAAATTCTACGCTTCCGTGCGCGTGGACATCCGCCGCATCGGCCAGATCAAGTCCAGCGATGGCACCGTCACCGGCAACTCGACGCGGGTGAAGATCGTCAAAAACAAAGTCGCGCCACCCTTCACCGAAGCGGAATTCGAGATCATCTACAACGAAGGGATCTCCGGCACCGGCAGCCTCATCGACCTCGCCGTCGAGCAGGACATCATCCAGAAGCGCGGCAGTTGGTTCGCCTACAACGGGGGCCAACTGGCCCAGGGCCGCGAGGCGCTCAAGGAGCTGCTCAAGAACGACGAGGCGCTCTACAAAGAGATCGAGGAGAAAGTGAAGGCCAAGCTCGACGAGAAGAAGAAGTAGCGGGAGATCGTTTAGGGAGTTTTCAGCATTCAGTTTTCAGCCCCGGAACCCCGGCGCGCCGGAATGAGGAACGGGGAGTAACCGATGAGGCGGCCCTTCCGGTCGCCCCTTGAGCCGATGGCAACGCCATTGCCACCCAAGCGTGTTCGTCGGGAGGCGCCGTGAGGAGGGCGCTCACCGCCCGAACTT
>CAZQUC010000649.1:0-1833 GCA_964596095.1 uncultured Enterobacteriaceae bacterium | reverse complement strand
TCATCATCGACACCATATGCCTTATCGTTGTCTCCACGATTTGTTATATTCCTTACTATATTTTATCCTTCCAAAATATCTTTGAGCAAGTGCAATCGGGCGGACCACCGGCGGGGAACCCGATGAATCCGATCGCTGGCCTGGGGGCGGCGGCTGTCATCGCCTATGTCGGCGGCACGGTTGCTTATTTCGCCTTCTGGATTGGCTATGAGACGTGGCTGACGGCCAAATACGGAGGCACGGTGGGCAAGATGGTGTGCGGGTTCAAAGTGGTGAAAACCGATGGCGAACGCCTCGGCTACGGACGAGCGTTCGGCCGGTGGGCCGCGAAGTTTCTCAACTACATCATATGGTGGGGGCCGAGCTATGTGGCGATGGGCATTGGCTTCGCGGTGATGATGAGTTCGGGGGGCAACGATCCGACCGGCTTTTTGGTCGGCATGGCCGTGAGCATGGTGTTATATGTGCTTTGCGGATTCGGTTTTTACATGGCCGGCTGGACGAAGCGCAAGCAAGCCCTCCATGACATCATGGCCAAAACCCTGGTGGTGCGGAAGAACCCATAAGTCACCGACGTGGCCGTTGTTTGTCCCCATTGCGCGCTGCCGCTTGCTTCGTCCGCGACGGGAGAGGTGGAGACGGTTTACTGCCCTGGATGCCGGCGGGACATCGGGCTGCTCTCCTGGCCGGAGGCGGGTCCGCCGCCGCTGCCGCCGGGGTTTGCCTCCGCGGCGGCCGGGCTCATCGGCTCCGGGGGCGCGGTGTGCTTTTCTTGCCAAGCCCGCCCCGCCACCGGGGTGTGCGACGCTTGCGGCGGTTACACCTGCCCGGTGTGCGCGGCGTCGTGGTTCGGGCGCTCCTATTGTCTGAACTGCCTCCACACGCTTCGCGAGGTGAGGAGCGAAACCGGTTTCCGTCACCGCGCCATGTTGCATGACAATGTGGCGTTGGGCCTGCTGCTCATTCCGATCTTTGTCATCCCGGTTTATGGGTTTTTTCTGGCGATCCTGCTCGCGCCGGTCGCGCTCTTCCTCGTCATCCGTTATCGCCACGCGCCTCGCGGCGTGCCGCCCCGCGGGCCATTCCGGCTCTGGCTGGCGGGAATCATGGCGGTGCTCCTGTTGCTGGCCGGGTTGGGGATGCTGGGCTTCATGGGGTGGGGGATCATGCAGATCGGAGAGGAAATCCGTGCGGAAATGCGGACCAGCACTCCGGCGGAAGACGGTGAAGTTTCCCCACCCTCCGACCCCACTTCGCCCGAGTCCGAATGAAGAAACACTTCGATCACTACCGTCGCTTGGCGAAAGGCTCGTCCGGTTGCTCCAGTCTGTGGCTGGGGCCGCGTGACCTGCTGTATGTGCGCGGCGGCGGTTTCGTGCTCCCATTCACCGAGGAATACCTGCGCTTCGAACTCGCGCGCATCCAGGCTGTTTCCTATTATCCCACCCGCACGGGGCTGGTGCTCACGCTTTGTTTCGGCGCGGTGGCGTTGCTCTTCGGTGGCATCGGCGCGGGCGCGCTTGTCAATGCCTGGCGGATGGGATTCAGCGGTGACGCCGTGGTGGTGACGATGATCTTCGGCGGGCCCTGCCTCTTGCTCGGTCTGCTCGCGTTGGGACTGCTGATCTACAATCTCGCGCGCGGGCCGACCTGCGTCTGCAAAATCCAGACCGCCGCGCGGCAGGAAAGCCTCCGCCCGGTGCGTCGCGTCAAAACCGCGCGCCGCGTCCTGGCCGAACTCCAGCCCGCGCTCGCCGCCGCCCGTCAACCACCCGCTTACACGTCGAGCACCGCCACGCCGTAGCCGCCGAGCACACCGTCGCGGGTGGCGAG
>CAZQUC010000648.1:0-1838 GCA_964596095.1 uncultured Enterobacteriaceae bacterium | reverse complement strand
CCCATTGACGGCGATGACGGGAGCGGCTTCCGCGTCGGGCTCGCCGGACCCGGCCACTCCCGCGGCCAGACGCGCGCGTCGGGTCACCGCCCGCAACCGTGCCAGCAAATCGCGGGTGGAAAATGTTTTCGGCAAATAATCATCGGCCCCGATTTCCAGCCCTACGATGCGATCCGCTTCCTCGCCGCGCGCCGTCAGCATCAGCACGGGCACATCCGACTTCGTGCGGATGCGTTTCAGCGCCTCGAATCCATCGAAGCCGGGCAGCATCAAATCGAGGATCACCGCCGCCCACGGCTCGCCCGTCGCGCGTTCCACGCCCTCCGGCCCGGTGTGGACATAGCTCACCTGCCAGCTCAGCGGCTGCAAATACTCCTCGGTCAACCGGCAGAGCTTGCGGTCGTCATCGACGACGAGCAGCCGGTTCGCGGCAGGGTGATGAGATGGCTCCGTCATGGGACAAGCGGCGCGGGCAAATGCGGGATGATCCACCGCCAGCGTGCGCGCGCATCGGTCCCTGTCCGCCACTTTTACACTTCCTTAACAATTTTGCCGGCGCGCGCCGTCTCACTCCGCCGCGATCAGCTTGAGATCGGCGCGCGTGCTCTCGTAACTGGTGTCGTAAGCCAACTGGTCCGGGCGCGGTTCGAGACCGGCCCGCTCACAGGCGGCCCGGTAAATCTCCGGCCACCAGTTGCGATGCCCGGTCATGCCCTCGCGTTTCCACGCGCCCCAGTCGAGCAAGACCTTGGACCAACAGGCGTCGCCGTAGTCGATCGCTTCCTTGGCGCTGGCGCGCTCGCTGACATACCACGTGCGGCCGATCTGCGCATGCAGCACTTCGTCCGCCCAATCGTAATCCTGAAACAACGCGGCAAGCGGATGCCGGCTGGCGACGCCGACCTCCCATTCGTGGCGCTTGCCCGTTTTCGGCATCAATCCCTGCTCGATGAAATAAAGCACGGCATGACGCTCGATGGGTTCGAGCTGGGTATTGAGACCGAGCGACCAGGTGAAATTCACCGGCACCTCCTGCCAATCGATCCCCAGGCTGACGAACCCCACCTCGCCCATCATGGCGTGGCGCGCCTCATCCCACAGTTGCCGTGTCATATCTCGGTAGTAGGCCCACGGCTTGCCCGCGGTTTCGCCGATGATCGACGCCATCATCTCCGGCACGTCGATTTCGCGCAGCCGCTTGTAGAACATCATGATGACCTTGGAGGCGTCGTCGTAAGCCGGGTCGTTGAGATAGACCTCGGCGTTCACGCCCATGTTGTAGGGATCGGAAAAACGCTCGTCGCGGCGGACGACCACGTCCATGCGCCAGTCCCTCTCCGCGTAAGTGGCGGCCGGCGGCGGCGCGGGCGTGGCGGCGGGCTGGGTGCCGTCGAGATCGCCGGCCTGGTCGAGGAGGTTCCGCAAATAGTCGAGCCACCCGCTGATCTTTTCCCGCCCCTCCGTTTCCAGCAGGCACGGCACGGCCTGCGCGCCATACGCTTCGATTTCCCGCAGCTCGATCAGCGCAAAGCGCCCCACCCGCCGCGTCGGATGATCGGCCAGCGGATGGCTTTCCCGCTGGTGCCGCTCGAAGCCGCGGATGACCGCCGGCACGGCGATCTCATAGAGGGCGGCCAGCCGTTCGCCGGTGGTCGGCGCTTTGAGAATTTCGTCGAAAAAGGTGGCCAGCGCGGGATGGGGAATCTTTTCCAGACCGAGCGGCGGCTCGCGCATTTCGGAGACGCGCTGCCGCACCGCGGTGACGTGCTCCGCGCACAAATGCGCGTGGAGGGCGAAGGCCATCTTCAATTCATAGACCGGCTCGGAGGGCAGATGGG
>CAZQUC010000647.1:0-1880 GCA_964596095.1 uncultured Enterobacteriaceae bacterium | reverse complement strand
TATTTTTTTCGTGACTGCCCGTGACGGTGTGAGGCGATTTTAGCCAGAGATTGAACACCCCTATCCCCCGGCCGTGTTTTTCTGACCGCGCGAACACATAGGGGAAAGTCCTATATCGTAGGGGTTTCTTATGCAACTGCACGCACGAACGATTGAATATCAACCTTTCCGAACATACTGGTGGCGCACGTAATCAGCGCCCGGGCCAGCTACCGGGATCACGCGACCTTGGCCTTTGAGCGCCAGCCTGAGGGCGCTCAACCCAATCATGACGTGCGGAGTGGCCAAGCGATTCCTTGGGTGCGAGTGAAACACTCTGAAACGCGGGGGTATTTCGTGAATCGGTTGATTACTTTGTGGATTACTCTGACCATTTTCAGTCACCTCAATTTGCGTAACCACCTGATTTTGAGGAAGTGGAGGCGAGGGCGGGAATCGAACCCGCTCATACCGGTTTTGCAGACCAGTGCATTCCCATTTTGCTACCTCGCCCTGAGTCCGGATTGGCTTCCGGAGGAGATGCCTACGCGGCAAGCGGTCGGCTGTCAACCTGTGGCTGAGGTTCCCCACGGCAGCCGGGCTCGCGAGGGAAGACCATCTCAAGGAAGCGGCAGGTCGATAAGGGCGGTGGCGAGGGCGCACATGCCTTCCTCGCGACCGGGGAAACCCAGCTTCTCGTTGGTCGTCGCCTTGATGCCGATCTGCGACGGGTGGAGCGAGAGGGCCGTGGCGAGGCGCTCTTTCATCAGCGGCACGTGCGGCAAGATTTTGGGGTTTTCCGCAATGAGGGAGGCATCGACGTTGTGGATGACCGCGCCGCGTTGGTCAAGTTCGGCGCGGACGCGGCGGAGAATTTCCAGGCTGCTGATGCCGCGGATGGTTTCGTCGCCGGGCGGGAAGAAATGACCGATGTCCGGCAACCCCGCCGCGCCGAGCAGAGCATCGGCGAGGGCGTGGCTGAGCACATCGGCATCCGAATGGCCGTCGAGGCCGCGCGCGTGGGGGATTTCCACGCCCCCGAGGATGAGCGGGCGATCTTCTTTCAGGCGATGGACGTCGTAGCCGAGGCCGGTGCGGAGCATGGTTTTTTTGAGGTAATAGGAGGGTAAGATAATGAGATAGTCAGCATCGACGCTCAGGCGAGACCGGTGAGGTGGCCGTTGCTGGCGGTGATGGCGAATTTGTCCGCCCCGGCATTGCCGCGGATTTCGACGGCGCCGCCCGCGGCTTCGACAAGCAGCCAGCCGGCGGCTACGTCCCAGAGGCTGATGCTTTCCTCGATGTAGGCGTCGAGGCGGCCACAGGCGACGTAGGCCATCGCCAACGCAGCGCTGCCGAGGAGGCGGGTTTTGCGAACCTGGTGCGCGAGGCGCAGGAACCGCTCGCCGCCGGTCTGGATGGACTCGGCGCTTTTGGAAAAGCCGATCGTGACCACCGCGTCGCCCAACCGATCCCGCGTGCTGACGTGGATGGGGCGGCCGTTGCGTTGCGGCACGCCGCCTTTTTCGACGGTGAACAATTCGTCCTGCATCGGATCGTAGATCACGCCGAGCACGATCTCGCCGCGATGGCGCAGCGCGATGCTGACGCAGAAATGCGGGATGCCGTAAAAATAATTCACCGTGCCGTCGATGGGGTCGACGATCCATTCGTAGTCGGCGCCGGGCGTGCCGGCGTTGCCTTCCTCGCCGAGCACGGCGTGGCCGGGATGGTCCGCCAACAGCTTTTCCGTGATCGCGGTCTGGCAACGCACGTCGAGTTCGAGCTTGATGTCGTATTGATACATTTGGCCGACCGTCAATTCGGTCTCAAAGTTGTCTTTCTGGATCGACCCGGCGAGGCGGGCGGCGGCGATGGCGGATTCGAGGAATGTCATGGGT
>CAZQUC010000646.1:0-1881 GCA_964596095.1 uncultured Enterobacteriaceae bacterium | reverse complement strand
AAAGTCACTTGATTTTGACTAAACAGTCAACTATACGGTGCCGCATGGGACGTGTGAGTGACGCCAAAGAACGCCTGCTGGAGGCGGCCCTGGACTTGATCTGGGAGCGCAGCTATGGCGTCGTCACCATTGATGCCATCTGCGAGAAGGCGAAGGTCAAGAAGGGCAGTTTTTATTATTTCTTTGAGTCGAAGTCGGCGCTGGCCGTGGCGGCCTTGGAGGCGGATTGGGACCAGTGCGGCAAACCGAAGTGGGACCAGCTTTTCTCCGCTTGCACCCCGCCGCTGGAGCGGCTCAAAGGCTATCTCGACTCTGTCCACACCACGCAGGCGCAGTTGCAGGCGGAACACGGGCAAATCCTTGGCTGTCCGTGTTTTACCCTTGGATCCGAGATCAGCACCCAGGACGAGGCGATCCGCTGCAAAGTGCAGGAATTGCTGCAACGCCAGATGCGCTATTTCGAGTCCGCCGTCCGTGACGCGCAGGCCGAGGGTTCGGTGCCGCCGGGAGATGCCTCGCTCAAGGCGAAGTGTCTCTTCGCCCTCGTGGAGGGCAGCATGACCCAGGCCCGCATCCAGAACGATCTGGAAGTGCTGCGTGTCCTGCCGCAGGCGGCCCTGGACATGCTCGGCGTGCGCCATTCGGAGGCCGCCGGTTAAAGACGCACTCTTTTTTTCGCGATTTTTTGTTTACTATATAGTCAACTATTAACAATACACCAAACACCATGAGCACACATACGAATCAGAAACTCGCCGGCAAAACCGCCCTCGTCACCGGAGCTTCCAAGGGCATCGGCGCGGCCATTGCCAAAGACCTCGCGGCCGCGGGGGCCAACGTCGTGGTCAATTATGCCTCCAGCAAGGAGGGGGCGGACAAGGTCGTCGCCGCCATCACCGCGGCGGGTGGCAAGGCCGTCGCCATTCAGGCGGATGTGGCCAATGCCGACGACATCGAACGCCTCCTCAAGGAAACCATCGACGCGTTCGGGTGGCTCGACATTCTGGTCAACAACGCCGGGGTGTTTGAGTTCAAGCCGCTGGAGGAAATCACGCTGGAGCACTTCCATCGGCAATTTAACATCAATGTCCTCGGCCTGCTGCTGACCACGCAAGCGGCGGCGCCGCACCTGGAAGCGGCAGGGGGTGGCAGCGTGATCAATATCAGTTCCGTCATCAGTCATGCGCCCGCGCCGGGCGGCTCGGTTTACAGCGCGACGAAGGCGGCGGTCGATGCCATCACCCGCTCGCTCTCGAAAGAGCTCGGGCCGCGCCGGATTCGCGTGAACTCGCTCAATCCCGGCATGGTGGAAACCGAGGGGTTCCATACCGCGGGCATCGCCGGGTCCGATTTCCAGACTCAGATCGAATCCGCCACCCCGCTCGGCCGCATCGGCCAGCCGGAGGACATCGGGCCTGTCGCGGTTTTCCTTGCCTCCGATGATTCCGGCTGGGTCAGCGGCAAGACCTTGCTGGTCGATGGCGGCTACTTTTAAGCCGCCGCCTTTTCCTCACCGACATTCGAAAACCTTCACTTCTTCAGAATACTCATGAACGATTCAACCAAGACGCCGCGACCAGCGCGGCGTGTAAAATATGCGTTGCGCGGGGCGTTGGCCCTGGCCGCCGTCGCGGTCGGCGTGCAGGTTTACCGCGCGTCGGCGAATGACACGGCGGCCACCGCGCCGGTGGCCACTCCACCGCCGAAAGTGACCATCGCGCCGGTCGAGCAACGCACGGTGGTCAGCCACCGGGAATTGCTCGGCCGCGTCGAGGCGCGCGAATTCGTGGAAGTGCGGCCGCGCGTCAGCGGACACATCGCCACGGTGAAGTTGCAAGCCGGACAGCCGGTGCGCCAAGGCGACGTGCTCTTTGTCATCGA
>CAZQUC010000645.1:0-1903 GCA_964596095.1 uncultured Enterobacteriaceae bacterium | reverse complement strand
CGCCAGCCGCGCCGCCTGTTGGCCGAGCCACGCGACGGCTTCCGCGATCCGTTCGTCCCAGCGCTGGGCGCAACTGATGCGCAGATAATTCCGGAATTCCGCCGCCGGCGAAAACAGATGGCCCGGTGCGACACTGATCCGCCGCGCGCGCGCCTGCTCGAACAAGGCCAGCGCGTCCACTGGCTCCGGCAGCCCCACCCAGAGCACAAATCCGCCGCTGGGCTGCGACACCGTGACGCCGCGGGGGAAATGGGTGAGTATCGCCTCCCGCATGCGCGTCGTTTCCTCACGAAACAATCGTCGTAACCCGCGTAAATGATGCTCGTAACCGCCGGTTTTTAAGAATTCTGAGATCGTCAACGCCGTCAGCGGCGCGTTGGAAAAATTCAGCGCCATCTTGGCGCGGATTACTTGGTCATGATACCGTCCGGCGGACAAATAGCCGACGCGATACCCTGGCGCGAGAGTCTTGGAGAATGAGCTGCACAGGATCACCTGGCCTGTCTTGTCGAAGGACTTGAGGCAGCGCGGTCGCTCCCCGGTGTGGGACACATCGCCGAACACATCATCCTCGATCACCGGCAATCCGTGGCCTTCCGCCAGCGCGATCAGCGCGGCGCGGCGCTCTTCCGGCATCAGGCTGCCCAGTGGGTTGCTGAAATTCGGCACCACCACGAGGGCGGCGACCCGCTCGCGGGCGAGGATTTTTTCCACCGCCGTGAGATCGATCCCCTCCGCTTCGCTCGCAGGCACGGCGATGGCGCGCAGTTGCAGTTGGCTCATAATGTTGAGCACGCCGTAATGGGTGGGCGCTTCGATGATGATGGTGTCGCCGGGCTTGGTCACCGCGCTCAACGCCAGATACAAGGCTTCGGTCGCGCCATTGGTGAGCAGGAACTCCTCCGGCGGCAGATAACACCCCCAGTCGAGCGCGCGCCGGCTCAGTTCCACGCGCAGCTTGGCGCAGCCCGGCGCGGGATCGCATTTGATCGTCGCGTCGGTGTGCTGTCGCGAAATCGACGCCATCAGACGCGCCAATTTCTTTCCCGGCAGCAAATCCGGGCTGGGATGCGCGCCGCCCAACCGCACGAAATCCGGGTTCACCACGTCATGCACCAGCGCCATCAGCGGAGGGAACTTCGCGAGACTCCGGGCCTGCGGCGGGCGGCGGGAGAGGGGGGGCGGCCCGGCCGCGGCGGCCGGCGGATGGCGCACGTAAAAGCCCGACTTGGGACGCGCTTCGATCAGCCGCCGGTCCTCCAGCACGGTGTAGGCCTGGACCACCGTCGGCACGCTCACCTGGTGCCGGCTGCACGTTTGCCGCACCGAGGGCAGCCGGTCGCCCGGACGAAACATCCCGAGCCGGATCATTTCCGCCAGTTGCTCCGCCAACGCCAGGTAGAGCGGTGGTTTCGCGCTTTTGTGCATATGGATAGATTAAAAAAGTTGGAAAATTTTTCCAGAGATTCTCGATGGCACTTTGCCGATCAAGGTTCTTTTTATTGATTGCGAATTGATTGAGCGTTTTTCCCCCGGAGGAAACTGTGCATATTTTTCCAATCTGTGCAGTATCATAATTTCATCGTCTGTGCCTTTCGCGGCGCGAGGTTTGCGCCATGATGCCGGTCGATATCCACTGGGAAAAAATCTCCGTGAATTCCTACTTTTCCGATGGATATTGGCTGATTTTCCTGCTTTTCGTTGTTTCAATGATTCCCGACCACGCGCCGTTCACCCTCGACCAACGCCAGACCCTTGCCGCCCTGCTGACCTCGCTGACTCCCGCGCAGCGGTTCTGGCTGGCGGGCTTTTTGTCGGCCTCATCCGAAGGCGCGCCCGCGGCGTCACCGGCTCCGGCGGCCGCCGCCAAGCTCACCATTCTTTACGGCACGGAATCCGGCAA
>CAZQUC010000644.1:0-1917 GCA_964596095.1 uncultured Enterobacteriaceae bacterium | reverse complement strand
CGGCGCGCGTTATTCCGTGGGGCAGAAGCTGCGCGTGACCCTCGTCCCTTGGCTCGATCAAGGCAGCCTCACCAGCACCAATCTCAGCGATGATTTCAACCGCTTCGATATCCCGCTGCTCTACGCCGAGCAGGTGGAGCTTCCTTAGCCTTCGTGGCGGGGGCGTCCCGCCCACCGCGGGCACGGCTTTGCCTGGCCGTTCCGCTCGCCTCGTTCCGTGGAGGTTTCTCCGGCGTGGCTTTCCGTGGCGGGGGCGTCCCGCCCACCGCCAACACGGCGTTCCTTGCCGATCCCGCTGGCCCTTTCATGGGGCGCCTCCACCCCGCGCGCCGCGGTGGGCGGGACGCCCCCGCCACGATTCCCTCGCATGATCTCCCTGCATTCCCGGCTGCTTTCCCTGCTGACGCTGACCGCGCTGGCGCTGACGCTGGTCGCCTGCGCGGGATCGGCAGTGCGTTCCCTGGCGCCGAACCCGAAGCTGCTCCGAACGACCACCGAAGCGGACGCGCGGCCGGCAACACCGCCGCCCGCCGCCGCGCGGCGCCGCGCGCCTCGTTCCGGCCTGTATTTGCTGGCGGCCAATGAAGAGGCCTTCCACGCCCGCCTCGCGATGGCCGATGCCGCGCAAAAGACGCTCGACGTGCAGTATTACCTCTTCCATGACGACATGACCGGCCGCATCCTCATGGAGCGGCTGATCCGCGCCGCGGACCGCGGCGTGCGCGTGCGGCTGCTGGTGGATGATTTCGGCCTCCTCCGGTTCGATGGCCGCCTCAAACGGCTCGATGCTCATCCGCATATCGAGGTGCGCGTCTTCAACCCCTTCCGCCAACGAGCCAATCCGCTCGGCGTGCCGCGCGCGGTGGAGATCCTCACCGATCCCGGCCGGCTCACCCGCCGCATGCACAACAAGCTCTTCGCCATCGACGGCCGCTTGGTGGTGATCGGTGGCCGCAATGTCGGCGACGCGTATTTCACCACCCGCTTCGGCGCCTATTTCAAGGATCTCGACGTGCTGGCCACCGGCCCGGTCGTGAGCGAGGCACGGGTGATGTTTGAGAAATTCTGGAACAGCGAGTGGGCCGTCTCCCCGCGTCGGTTCGGCGGCGACATCGCGCGCGCCCGTGCGCGGGCCGACCTCCGCCAATGGCAGACCACTACCGTGCAGGACGAGGCGACGCATCTCGCCGATGACGCCTTGGAAGCCTCGGGCTGGGCGGAAAAAATCTGCCGGCGCGACGGCGTGGCGTGGATCTGGTCGCCGGTCGAATTGATCTACGACCGCCCGGAAAAGATCGACCCCGAAGCCACTCCGGCGCCCGAGCGGCGACTGCGGCCGCATTTGGCGGAGCGTGCGGCGGCGTGTGGAAAGGAATTCCTCATCATCTCCGCCTACTTCGTGCCCAGCCGCGAGGATGTCACCTTCCTGCGCCAGTTGCGGGCGAACGGCGTGCGCGTGGCCGTGCTGACCAACTCACTGGCCGCCACCGACGTGCCCGCAGTGCATGGCGGCTATGCGCGCTGGCGCGAGGAGATGGTGCGCGCCGGCGTCGAGCTTTACGAGCTGAAACCCAACGCGAGGCTCGGCTCGCGCTGGCGGGTGCGCCGGCGAGGCACCTCGCGCACCAGCCTGCACGCGAAGGCGTATGTCTTCGACGGCCGCGAGGTTTTCGTCGGCTCCTTCAATGCCGACCCGCGCTCCGCGGCGCTCAATACGGAAATGGGTCTGCTCATGGAGAGCCCGGCGCTGGCGGCGCAGGTGCGCGCCTTGTTCCTCGAAGCCATTCGCCCCGCCGCCAGTTACCGGCTGGCCGTGGATGAGCGCGGCCGGCTCGTCTGGCACAGCGCCGAGCGCGGCCAGCCCGTGATCCGCGACCGGGAACCTCAAGCCGGCGTGTGGCGGCATTTCATGGCCAC
>CAZQUC010000643.1:0-1920 GCA_964596095.1 uncultured Enterobacteriaceae bacterium | reverse complement strand
CTGCCCGTCAAGACAAACGCGCTCCAGGGCACGAGCGGAAAGAGCGCGACCCCGGAGCGATCGAACCAGGCGTCGAGCGGCCACCAGCCGGAGGACCACGGCGGCGCCCACCCGGCCACCAGCACGAGCGCCGTGACGGCGCCCAACCCCAAGGCCCGTCGCCGTGAGGTGGAGCAGAAATGTTCGATCACCACCACCAACATCAACGACACGGCCAGGCACGGCAGCACGTCGGGAGCGAAAAAACGCCGCCAGCCTTCGGGCGAGCCCTCCCACGGCACATGCAGCAGGAAGCCCAGCAGGGCGATCCACGCCAGCCGGCGCAACGTGCGCGCGGGCCATGGCGGACGGGCTGCCGTCGCTTCCCCCGCCCCGCTGCCGGCGCGCTCTCGCCGGCTCCACCCCAGCCCGTGGGCATAGCCCGCGATCCACAAGAACGCGGGCGCGATCAGGCCATTGAAAAACCGCAGCCAGTCGAACATCGCGCCGTGGGCAAAGGCCGGCGCGAGCAGTTGATTCACCGAATGCGTTTCGATCATGCCCAGCACCGCGACGCCGCGCGCCGCGTCGAGCCAGTCCTCGCGCGCCCGTCCCCCGGCCGGCGCCGGAGGCAGGGCGAGCGCGACCGTTTCCTTGATCGGAAAAGAAAAATTTCTGTTTTCAGCCATCCGTTGCGGTGCGTAGTGTCAACCCGTCGTTCAAAACACCAACCCGATCATTTCAAAAAGGAGCACTCATATGGGACTCATGGATTTCATCAAAGGCGAACTCATCGAAATCATCGAATGGACCGATGACTCGCGGGACACCATTTCCTGGCGCTTCCCCGATGAGGACAAGGCGATCAAGAACGGCGCGCAATTGATCGTGCGGGAATCCCAGACGGCGCAATTCGTTTCCACCGGGCAATTCGCCGACACGTTCGGCCCCGGCAAACACACGCTCAGCACGCAGAACATCCCGATCCTGAGCCGCATCCAGGGGTGGAAATACGGCTTCGTTTCGCCCTTCAAATGCGACGTGTATTACGTCAACACGCGCCTCTTCACCGGCAACAAATGGGGCACGGCCAATCCCGTGATGCTGCGCGACCAGGACTTCGGCGTCGTGCGGCTGCGCGCCTTCGGCACCTATGATTTCCGGGTCGTGGACGTGCCCCTCTTCCTCAAGGAAGTCGCCGGCACGGACCATAATTTCCGGCTCGATGAATTCGCGGACACCATGCGCTCGCGCCTCGTGAGCGTGTTCTCCGACGCGCTGGCCAGCGCGAAGGTGCCGGCGCTGGATGTCGCCGCGCGCTATACCGAATTGGGCGAGGCCTTGCTGCCGCTGATCAATCCGGCCGTCTCCTCCAAGTATGGCCTGGAGATCACCAGCTTCATCGTGGAGAACGTCTCCGTGCCGCCGGAAGTCGAGGCCGCCATCGACAAGCGCTCGTCCATGTCGGTCATCGGCAATCTCAACGACTACGTGAAATACCAGATGGGCCAGGGACTCGCCGCCGGTGGAGGCGAAGGCGCTGCAGCCGCAGCCGTGCCCGCGCAAATGGCCGTCGGCTTCGGCATCGCGCAGGAGATGATGAAGTCCGCGCAACTTCCCGGCGCGGCCACGCCGCCGCCCTTGCCCAGTGCGGCGGCCGTTCCCGTCGCGGCCGCGACGCCCGCGCCCGCATCAGTGGCGATCGACGTGCTCACCCCCGCCCAAGTCGCCGAAGCCCTCGGCGTGACCGAAGCCGACGTCCTCGCCACCTTGGAAGGCGGCGAGTTGAAAGGAAAGAAAATCGGCTCGACTTGGCGCGTCACGCGGGCGGCGCTGGACGATTTCCTTTCGCACTGATCTGAAAAAGACAGCCCGTCAGACAGAGCGGCCGGCGGTCATCCCCGCCGGCCTTTTCTTTCAGGCGCCACGATCACCGCGGAG
>CAZQUC010000642.1:0-1923 GCA_964596095.1 uncultured Enterobacteriaceae bacterium | reverse complement strand
CCGCCACCTCGCTGCAACGCGAGATCGAGCTCGCCGAAGCGGAAAAAGAGGCGCTCGCCGCGCGAGTGCGCGGGCTGGAAAACGACCCCGCGCAACCGACCGCCACCGAGACCCAAAACCGCATCCAGCAGGCCCCGGTGGTGGCCCGCATCACGGATTACAAGCCCGATTATGGCGTGGCCGCGTTGGACCAAGGCAGCAACCAACTACTGAAAACCGGGCAAGTGTATGCCGTCCGTCGCGGGCAATATCTCATCGCCAAAAAACTGACTATCGGCGAACTGGTGGAAGCCACCGAATGCGCCGCCGTCGTGGAAGCCTCGTCCCTGCAACCCGGCGAGGAACTCCGCCCCGGCGACGAAGTCATCAAGTGGGAATAACGCTCTGCCGGTTAATGACCCCGGATCCCTGGCAGGATCCATCGGCCAAGGGCGCTGTTTCGTGATGGCCTTCCTCCTTCACGGTTCCCCTCTTACGGCAACACTTCGGTGTCGCGCAGCAATACCTTTTCCGCTTTGGGGCCGAGGAGGTCGCGGAGGCGGCGGGCGAGTTGGGCTTCGGCGTCTTCCTTCATGTCGGAGCGCTCGGCTTCCAGGCGGGCCTGGGTCAGCATTTGCTGGATGGCCATTTCCTGGTCTTCGGGACGGATCTTGTTGATGACGCCGCTGTCGGAGAAAAATACCTCGTAGTTGACGAGTTCCACGCTGGTGATCTTGGCCGGCGGGAAGTCGGCCTTCACCTCGCCGGTCTGCTCGTCGAACTGCACGGAGAACGGCTGGGTGAGATCGAAGCCCGCCTTGACCACGAAGTCGCCGCGCAAAATGAGCGTGGCTTTGCTGCCCAGGCGCGTGGAGTCGTGGCGGAGGATGGTCTGCGTCTTACGTTGCGCGACATTCAACTCGGCGATGTTGGTTTTGCGCAACGTCACTGTATTGGCGCTGACGGTCACCTGCTGGCCGGTGATGCGCTCCAGCGCATGCGCCACCGCCAGCCGCAGCGCGCCGACATTGGACTCGACCGGACGGACGAAGAACATCCACCACACGATGCCCGCCGTGGCGATGGCCAGCGAAAGCCCGACGCCGAACCACACCCAGCCGAAACCGCCGCCGCGCCGTCCGGACCGCGCGGGCGAAACGGACGGCTCCCGTGTCAACGCCCGCGCAGGGCGTTCCACCACGGTCGGGGTCTGGTCAGTATCGCTCATGAAACGGGGGAATCATACCGCGGAAAGGCCTCCCCGCCGGGGGAAAAATAAAGGTGATCCTGTTCTTGCCAAAACGCGAAAATCGGTTCACGGCGGCGTATGTGTTTAGCCCCAACGGGGCGAAAGATCATAGCCCAGGGCAAGCGAGGCTTGCCGAGCGCCGCCCTGGGTTGGGCGCCAGAAAACATCAAGCCCTGTAAGGGCGAAACACCCATGCGATCATGACACGGCGCGGGAGCAGGAGAGGCACCGTCTTGTGCGGGATTGTTTCGCCCCTTCAGGGCTTTGGCTCATTGGGGAACAATGACCCAGGGCGGCGCTCGGCCACGCCTCGCTTGCCCTGGGCTGAAATATCTCGCCCCCTTGGGGCTCCCGAGTAACACGCCTGAGTTGAGGAGAGTCCGGCGGTCGTGATGGGATGCGGCCATTCTGGCCGCATCACCGGTTACTCCCTGTTCCACACCCCGGCGCGCAGGAGTTCGCGTGCTAAACAGATACACGGCGGCAGCCGTTCACTACGGATCACCACGCAGCGAGGGCCGCGCCCGCCAGCGTCAGCAGCGCGAGCGCGACGAGCACGGCGAAGCATCCGGTGGCCGTCGGCGCGTCCGACCCGGCGCGGGACACGCGGCCCGGCGCGGGCGCGATTGAGGCCGGAGGAGGATTTTCATACCGCGCATAGGTGTCGCCGATCCACAACGTGTCGCCGTCGCGCA
>CAZQUC010000641.1:0-1943 GCA_964596095.1 uncultured Enterobacteriaceae bacterium | reverse complement strand
CGCCAAGCCCGCCAAGTGGCAAATCCCATCCCGTTATCAGGCTTGCCCGCTGGCTTATCCTCGCGGATCAAGCGGTCGTGAGAATTCTCATGCTGCTTTTCGCGATCATGGTCGCGCCGTTCGCCCGGGGTGACGACCCGGCGGCCTTCGCGGTCCGCGGCTACTACCTGACCTTCATGCGCATGCCGGTGATGGGGTTGCCGGAATGGAAACAGGCCGTCGATTGTTTCGCGGAAGACGGCGCCAATACCCTCGTGCTGTGGATGCCCGGAGGATTCGCCTCGCGGAAGTTCCCTGAAACATGGGCCTATAACAAGGAGCATGAAAACAACCGCGCGGACTTCGCCGCGGATCTCATCGACTACGCGCATGCAAAAGGCCTGCGCCTCCTGCTGGGGTTCACGCCGTTCGGATACGATGGGGTCAATCAGTTCACCCTCACGCGTCCGGAACTCCGCGCCAAGAAAGCGGATGGCGCCGACGTGGAGCCGTTCGGCATTCATTGCTGGGGCTGGAGCTTGTGCCCGGCCCAGCCGGAATCGCAGCGCCTCATGAAAGAGTATCTGCGCGAAATGCTCTTCGAGTTTTATCCCAAAGCCGACGGCCTCCTGATCGAATCCTCCGACTACAATGCCTGCCAGTGCCCGAGCTGCCGCGAGCACTACTACGACCACGAATTCGCGCTGGTGAAGGAGATTTCCGATGAACTCTGGCAGCGCCGTCCCGAGGCCACCATTCTGGTCTATCCGCACTATTTCACCGGCAAACAAATTCCCGGACTCCCCGCCACCGGCGCTCGACACCCCTTCGATGAGCGCTGGGGACTTTTCTTCACGCCGCACAGCGCGCATTTCGAAGCCGACCTGATCCGCCGGGCGCGGGTCTCCGTCTTCTCCGGCCCCGAAGCCGCGCAAGGCACGCCCGCGACGATTGCCGAGGCGGCGCGCGAAGCCAAAAAGCATGGCGTCACCGGCTACCTGCCCTCGTTCGAAGCCTTCAGCTATCAGGTCACCCATGTGGAAGGCGGCGAGCCGGCGCTGGTGGGGATGCGGCGGAAGCCTCTTGGCCTCGATCCTTTCGGCGCGGGCAAGATGCCGTATGATGACCTGCTGCCGCGCGTGCAACGCGTCGCGTTCCGTGAATTCTCCCGCCATCCCGAACTCCCGTTTCCCGAATTCGAGCGACGGCTGGCCCAGGCATTTTTCCCGGAGGCGGACGACATGGCCGCCGCGCGCGACTTGCTCGACCTCCAGCGCATCTGGAACTTTGAATGCGATTGGTATTGGCGCTCGCCGCTGCTCGATCCCGAGTTTTTCCAACGACGCGCCACCGCCCAAGGCTGGCCGGTCGAGAAACTCCGCGCCTACGATGAGAACCTGCGGCGTCTCCGGGAAATCCGCGACGCCGGGATGCCCGACGAGCCGGAAGCGGCGCGGGAAATGCGCCGCCTCGCCGCGGACATTGTCGCGCGCTGGGGGGACCACAGCCCCTCCGCCATGAAAACGGGCGCCTCCCATTGACATCGCGGGCTTTCCCGCCATCTCATTCGCCCGCCCACGCGGAGGACGACCTCGGCGTTTCATGATCATTCAGGGACGACCCTGACGAACGACTCATCACGTATGTCATGGATTCTCCTCATCATCGCCGGTCTCTTTGAAATCGCCTGGGCCATCGGCCTCAAGTTCACCGATGGATTCACCCGGTTGTGGCCCACTCTCGGCACCATTGCCGCCCTGGTCATCAGCGTGGGCCTGCTCGGCGTCGCCGCCAAGTCGCTGCCCATCGGCACCGCGTATGCCGTGTGGACCGGGATCGGCGCCGTCGGCACCGTGCTGTGCGGCATCGCCTTCCTCGGCGATCCGGCCGCCCCGGCCCGGCTGGTCTGTGTGGGCCTCATCATCCTGGGCATTCTCGGGCTCAAGCTCACGTGACCGGCGCGG
>CAZQUC010000640.1:0-1951 GCA_964596095.1 uncultured Enterobacteriaceae bacterium | reverse complement strand
GGGCCGGGATCGGCGCCGAAGAAATACTCCAGCTTGGTCAGCGTGGCGGGCACGAGCTCATCCACGCCCAATTTGAGAAACTGAGTGGTGGCGGGCGCGCCCCATTGCCCCTCCGCATCGTGCCAGCGCACGGTGACGGTATGCACGCCCGGCGACAGTCCCGCCGTCGCGCTGGTCGGCAAGGTGAGCGTGGTCGGGGTGGTGAGGGGCCAGCCCCTCCCCCCACAGAGCGGAGGCGAGCCTCCGCACTCCAGATGACACGTCTGGCGGAGGCATCGACCATTTTTTACTCAACAGGTTCTTTGGGATTGACGCGAGGGGAGTCGTTAACCTGACGCCGAGGGGCGGGACGCCCCCGCCACGAGAGGCTGGCCTGAAGGCTCGCCCCCTTCACCGTTCGGAGAGGCGGGAGAGGAAGGCGAGGGCGGCGGTGCGGGTTTCGACGCCGAGTTTGCGGAGGATGGCGTGGACGTGGTGGTGGACGGTGCGGGAGCTGATGCCCAGCAGCTGGGCGATCTCGGCGTCGCGCTTGCCTTGGCCGATCCACCAGAGGATTTCGCTCTCGCGGTGGCTGAGGCCGGTGCGGCGCAACGGGGTGAAGTCGGTGGCGGTGGGGGAGGGGGCCGTGGATGAAGCGGTGGTCCGCAAGAGCAGGTCGGTCTCATACGCGGCCAGCAAATGGGGCGCGAAGTGGGCGGCGAGGGCCATTTCCGCGTCGGAATAATCCGCGGTGCCGCGATTGATGGTGAGAGCGCCGGCGTGCTCGGCGGTGCCGATGGGGAGGATGATCTGGAACTTGGCCTCCACGTCGCGCAGGATCTCGCGATAGAGGGCGGTCTCGCGGAACCGGCGCAGGGCCATGAGGTCGCTGACCCGCAAGGGCGCGGTCTCGCCGCGCGCCATGTGGGGAAAGGCGGGATGCTCGACGGGCACGAGTTCGCCGATGCGGGCGATGATTTCCGCCCGGCGGCGCTGATCGAACGGCGCGTTGGTGGCGGCGGTGTGCGTGCCGTCGGCCCGGTGGTAAAGCTCGAAGCTGTGGAAGGAATCGGCGAACAACAGCCGAGAGGCCTGGAAGAGGCGATCCGCGAATGGGCCCTGCGCATGGGCGTGGAGAATCTCCAGGGCGGCCAGCAGACGGCGCATGGTCGATGAGGTAAGGCGGGGAGTGGACATGGCGGGATGGTGATGCTCGCGGGCTTCAAACAGCCACCCCTTCACGAGGCCTGAAAAAAAGTGGGACGTGCCTACACACGTCCCACCACAGGCACCGGAAGAAGCCCGGAATCAGAACGCTTTCGACACGTCCCGATGCGGGCGTGTGTCCAGCGCTGCTTGATTCCTGGGAAACTTCCGGTTTCGTGGTGGATCAGCAGCCGAAGCGACGCAAAATCGCTTTGGTTGATGGTGATGGGAAAAAAGTGATTACGTCATGGGTTGAAAAGGGGAGGAACGAATAGCCGGCAGGGTGGTGGTTTGGCAAGCGTAAAAGGGCAGGCCGCCGCCCGGCTCACGTCGTCAGCTTCCGGTCGATGCGCCGGTGCGCCCAGAGGCCGAGGACAAGGGTGAAGGCGAAGAGCACGCCGAGATGCCAGGCCACGGCGGCCGGCTGCCATTGGCCCCAGGCGCTGAGCTGGAGCAGGCGCACGCCGTGATAGAATGGCGAGAACTGGACGACCACGCCGAGCACGGGCCGGCCGTCGAGCGGGAAGAAGAAGACGGCCCACGGGTTGACCAGCAGGCCCATCACCAACAGCACCAGTCCGCCGGCGCGGCCAGCCGTTCCTCTTTCCCAATGCCAAAAAAACGATTCGATTGACATTGATTTGATGGAACGGGAGAATTTCTATCATGACAAAGACGCAAATCCAGGTTCCAGAGGAACTGTTGGAGGAACTCCGCGCCTTCGCCCGGCAGCGTGAATGGTCCTTGGCGGAAACCTTTCGCCGCG
>CAZQUC010000639.1:0-1951 GCA_964596095.1 uncultured Enterobacteriaceae bacterium | reverse complement strand
CCGTCGGAACCAGCGCCGGTTTTCCTGGCCGCGAGTGATGAAAGCCGCGGCCGCGATCACTCTGGCCGGCGCGCTGGGGTATTCGCTCGCGCCGGGATCGCGCTCGCAATGGATCGCCTGGTGGGCCGCGTTTGATTTCAACCCCTCGCCACGCGGGAAAACTCCGGTGGAACCGCCGGCGGCCCATCCCGCCGAGACCCGGCTCACGGTCGAGCGGCTGCTGGCCTTGATCGAAAGCGAATTGAACCGGCCGGCGGCGGTGGCGACGTCCTTGCCCGTCCCCACCACCCTTCCCTCCGCCGAGGCCGCGCCTTCCGACGCCGCCACCGTGGCCGAGACCAAACGCGACACCACCACCGAGGCGCCCGGCGATCCGCCGCGCCGCCAGCCGGACGCCTCCCTGCTGCCGCCGTCCTTGGCCGGCGTGGCCCGCGAAATTCCCCAGACGGCTCCACTCCAGGCGACCGATCCGGGCAAATTCCTTCTCGCCTCGCGAAACCAGAAACCGCTTCAAATCAACGGATTTTACAACACTGCCCGCGCCGATGAGGCCATTCTGCCCGCGACGCTCGGCCGCGCGTCTTACGACGTGATGCGCCAGTTCGTGCGGGATTTCGCGCTGCCGCCGCCGGCGGATCTGGTGCGGCCGGAGGAAATCATCAATCAATTCGACTACGACGCCCATCCGGCGCCCGGCCAGGATTTCGGCGTCGCCATCGAAGCAGCGACCTGCCCATGGAACGAGAAAAACCAGCTTGTGCGGGTGACGGTGGCCGCGCGCGAGTCGATCGATCCGTGGCAACCGCTGCGCCTGACCTTCGCCCTCCGCGTGGCCGACACGGCGGAGAGCGAGCGGACGCAACTCCTGTTTTGGCAAGGGCTGCAAGCGCTGCTGCCGCGGCTGCGGGCCGAGGATACCCTCGCCATCGTTGTGTGGGGGAAATCCCAGGGCCTCGTCCTGCCGCCCACCGGCGGGTGGCGGCATGAAACCATCCGCGATTCGGTGGCGCGTTGGCAACGGGGTGGCCCGGTCGCGCCCGGCGGCGACTGGCCGACCGTCCTCTCCGCCATGCGCGGCCATCACGACCCCAAAGCGCTCAACCGCTGCCTCATCGTCACCGACGGGCCGCTCGATTTTGCCGCGCCGCCGGCCGATCTCGCCCTCGGCGCTTCGCAATCCCTGGACGGGATCGGCGGCAGTCTGGCTGTCGCCCGGTTGGGGCCGCGCCGGGGAGACGTCCACCGGCTCGCGGTGCCCGTGTGGCAGGCCGATTCCAGCGCCGAAGCCGCCCGCCTCTTCTCACGCGAAGTGGTGACGCCGCTCCCGCCCGTGGCTGAAAACGTGCAGATCGACGTGCGGTTCTTCCCGCACAGCGTCAAGTCCTGGCGGCCCATCGGCTTCGGTCGCGGCGCGGCGGATGCGACGGAAGACGGCGCCCACTCGGCGGCCACCGGCCTCGTGTGGCGCAGCGGGCATCAGGTGACCGGTCTTTACGAAGTCACGCCTCAGGAACCCACTACGAGCCGCGAATCCGCCGACGGGAAGAAAGACGAGGCGCACAAGTCCACCACACCGCTCAGCGTCCACGTGCGCTGGAATCCCGCCACGACGAATTTCCCTCGCGAAATGAAGGCGCACTGGGCGAGTTCCACCGCCGACTGGCGCTCCGCCTCGTGGGATTTCCGTTTCGCCGCCGGCGCCGCCGCCTTCGCGCTCAAGCTTTCGGGCGATCCCTCCACCCGCGCGTTGTCCGACACCGCGGTGGAGGAGCTTGTCACCGTTCCGGAAACCGCCGATCCGTTCGGCCTGCGCCGGGAATTCGCCGCCCTCGTCAAAGAAGCCGGACGCAGCGGCAAGAAGTGATCCCGCCGCGCTTCCTCGGAGAAACATAGCATCTGGAGTGCGGAGGCTTGCCTCCGCTTTGCGGGGAGGAGGGGCAAGCCCCTCCTC
>CAZQUC010000638.1:0-1955 GCA_964596095.1 uncultured Enterobacteriaceae bacterium | reverse complement strand
TGTTCGGCGTGGAGGAAGCAGCCCCGGCTTTGGAAGAATAACGCCGCTACCGCAGCAGATCGCGCTCCAGCAGGAGCAGCGCGGTTTTGCCGACGAGGGCGAGGCTTGCGGCGCTCAATTGCTCCGCGGTGTCGCCGGCGGTGTGCCAGACGGGGTAGTCCATGTCGATGAAATTGGTCACTTCCATCCCGGCGAGGCCGAGCGGCACGTGATCGTCGAGCACGGGGCCGGTCGCGACGCCGAAGTGCGCGCGGGCGCCGGCATCGGTGGCGGCGCGCAGGGCCAGATCGCGCAACCGGGTCGAGGTGTTGGTGGGGATGCGGATGCGGATGTCCTTCTTCCCGACCATGTCGAGGATGAGCGCGGTGGCGGGACGTTCGGCGGCGGGGCGTTCGCGCCAGGCCTTGGCGTAGTAGCGGCTGCCGTGCAGGCCGTCGAGCGGCGTGTAATCGACGGTGGCCTCCTCGCCGTCGAAGAAGACGATCTCCAGGCGCTCGGCGCGCGCGGGTTGTTGGGCGAGCAGGCGGGCCAGCTCCAGCGCCAGCCCGTTGCCGCTGCCGCCGTCATTGGCGCCAACGAAGGTGATGTTCTGGAAAAACTTGGTGTCGTAATGCGAGCCGACCACCACCGGCGTGCGGCGCGCCCACGGGTCGCCGCCGTCCCCGGCCCAGCGCGCGCGCAGATTGACGAAGGTCAGCCGTCCGCGTGGCGTGGTGTCTTCGAAGGTTTGGCGCTGCGTGGCCCAGCCGAGTTTTTTGAGTTCCGCCTCCAAATAGACGCGGGTTTTTTCCAATGCCTCGGAACCGGAGGGGCGAGGGCCGAAAGCCGTCACCGCGCGCGCCCAGGCCAGCGCCTTCTCGCCGGAAACCTGCGGGTGCAAGGCCTTCGCCGCGTCATAGGCCGGCACGCTGGCCAGTGGTGGCGGAGGCAGCGCCGTCGGCTCGCGGCGGCACGCGCCAAGCGTGGCCGCCAGCCCAGCCGCCAAAACAACCGCCCGCCGCCAACCGGCAAGCCTGGAAAACATCGAAAAACCAACCATGGGGTGCGGCCCCTGCTCTAACACCCGCCGCCGCTTCACGCCAGAACGTTTCTCTTTCAGGAAGATGGGTAGGCAGGAAAAATTGAGAGGAGGCAGGAAAATTTGGGACAAGAAAATTGAAGAAAGGCCGGAGAAATACACAATTCTTCTTCCTTCGATTTTCTTGTCCCAAATTTTCCTGCCCCAAACCCGCCCTTGCCCCGCCGCCGCTCCCGTTTTACAGGAACCCACAGCCAGGCCGCATGGAACCCGGTGCAAACCCGGGACAGTGTGCGCTGCGGTAACCGGTGACAATGCTCCAGAGGCCAATCCGGCCCGGCGGGAGGGCGCGTGGGAGTTTCCCGCGGCCATCCGGCCCTCGGGTGAAGGCGGAGCGGAGGCGACCAGCCGGGAGTCCGAATACTTGCGTCCCGCGCTGCTCAATCGCGCCGGCTTTCCGCCTTTTTCCGAAGACGGGTCCGGCGTGCTCACATCCATCCGCTCACAGAACGGACATTGAGACCGACATGACAACCACATCATCCACCACCACCGTGGGGGTGGCCGCCGCCTTGGCGCTGGCCGCCCTCTTCGCCGCTCCGGCTGACGGAGCCTTCACCTTGGCCGACGTCCAGTATTGGGTCGGCGCGCCCGCCGGCCCGGCCGTCCATGAGGCCGTGCTGGTCATCGACTGGAACGACGGCTCCACGCCGCTCGCTTGGGGGTATCGCTGGCAAGCGGAGGAAACCAAAACCGGGGTCGATCTGGTCGCCGCCGTGGTCGGCGCCGATCCTCGGTTGAGCGCCGTCGGCGCGGAAGCCAACTTCGTCACCAACTTCACCTACGACGGTCGCTCGCAGACGGGCTTGACCGAGCAGCCCTTCACTTACTGGCAATACTGGGTGAACAACGCCGTCATCGACGGCACACCCGAAAA
>CAZQUC010000637.1:0-1960 GCA_964596095.1 uncultured Enterobacteriaceae bacterium | reverse complement strand
ATGGTCGCGTCGGCCAGCACCGCGCCCAGGATGTCGCCGATCGCCATGTCGTCCTCCTGCGCGCGCATCGCCTTGAGCGAGTAGAAAAACTCCGGCAGCGTCGTGCCGAGGCTGATGACGAGCAGGCCGATGAGGATGCGGTTGATGCCGAGGCCGGTCGTCAGTGCCAGCGCCGAGGTGACGGTGAAATGGGCGCCCACGAGGAGCAGCGCGATGGAGCCGGCCATCAGCAGGACGGCCCAACCCTTGGAACCGCGTGACTCCGCACGGGGCAGCCCGGCCCCGCGACGGAAGACGAGATAGTAAAACAGCGAGCCGACCAGGATGAGCGCCAGCGCGTCGATCCGCGAGTAGCGTCCGTCGAGACCGAGCACCAGCGGCAGCAGCAGGAAGAGCGGATACACTTTGGTGCTTTTCACCACTTGGCTCTCGACCCGCATCGGCCGGCCGGAGACGAGCACCAGCAGTGCGAAGATGAGCGTGAGGTCAGCGACATTCGAGCCGAGCAGCGTCCCCAGCCCCATCTCCGGCGCGCCCTCCAAAGCCGCGGAAATGGAAACGATCGTCTCCGGCAGAATGGCGATGAGCGCCACCACGACGCAGCCGACGACGTAACGCGACAGTCGGAAGCTGTCACCGATCTTGATGGAGGCCCGCGTCGCCAGCGCCGCGCCTTGCATGACGGCGGCCAAGGAAACGGCGAAGATGAGGGAGTCGATGATCACGACATGGCTCTATCCCAGCTTGACCGGCTGCCCCGTTCGCACCGATTCATACACCGCCTCGATGACACGCATGTCGTTGAGGCCGTCGAGGCCGTCGGTCAGCACGGCCTTGCCCGTGGCGGCGCACACCGCGAGATCGTCCATCATGGCGGCGAAATGATCGACCTGCGGCAACTCCCGCGCCTCCACCCGCCCGGCAAGCACCCGCATCTTGAGCCCCCGGCGATTCAAGGCCGGCTCCAACTCAAACGAGCCGCGCTCCGCATGAACGCGGAACCGGTTGAACGACGCGCCATAGCTCGAAACGCAACTGGCGAGCACGCCACTCGGAAACCGCATCTGGAACGTGATCGTATCCTCCACCTCCTTGAAGCGCGGATCGTTGCGGTCCGTCGATTCAAACGCCACGATTTCCACCGGCTCTTCGCCGGACAGATACCGCGCCGCATTGACCGCATAAATGCCGATGTCCATCATCGACCCGCCTCCCGCCAGCGCCTTCGACAATCGCCACTGCTCGGGGTTGCCAATGTTGAATCCGGCTTCGGTCAGGATCGCCCGCGTCTCACCGAAATCCTTCTCCCGCTGCATCCGGATCATCTCCTGCGTGTAGGGCTCGTAGCGCAACCGATAGGCCACGGAAAGCAGCTTCTTGGCCTCCTTCCCGGCGGCGATCATCGTCTCGCACTCCTTGACCGTATTGGCCATCGGCTTCTCCACCAGCACATGCTTGCCGGCCTTGAACGCGCGCACGGTGTAATCGACATGCATGCTGTTCGGCAACACGATATAGACGGCGTCGATGTCCGGATTGTCCGCGATGCGGTCATACGTGTCGTAAGTGTAGAGACCTTTTTCCGGCACGCCGTATTTGGCGGCGGTCTCCCGCGCCTTGTTAAGGTCGCCGCTCACCAAGCCGGTGAGACGCGCGTGTTTCGTGGCCGCGAAGGCCGGCAGAATGTCGCTCCTCGTCAAGGCGCCGATGCCCACGACCGCGTAGCCGAACGGCTTGCCTGTCGCCTCCGCGGCCGCCTCCTGCGCGGCCAGTGAACCGGTGAACGAAGCGGCGGCCACCGACGTGCCGGCCGCTTTCAGAAAGTCACGGCGGGTTGATTTTGAAGCAGTCATAGGAAAATGGATGGAAAACAGGGTTTGCTGACGGGGCCGCCATTCTACGGTCACCGCCTTCCGGGAGTCAAATCCCATCCTCCCGTAAGAACAACGCTCACGGGGCG
>CAZQUC010000636.1:0-1963 GCA_964596095.1 uncultured Enterobacteriaceae bacterium | reverse complement strand
GCACCCAGCTCTGGCCGGCTTGGTAGCGATAGCCGGGATGGTCCGGCTCCAGCGTGGCGGCTTCCTCGAAATGCCGCGCGGCGTCTGCGAGATTGTTCTGTTTGAGCAGGATGAGACCCCAGTTGTAATGCGCTTCGGCGAAGCCGGGGTCGAGATCGAGGCAGCGGGCGAAGTGGGCCTCGGCTTCTGCGAACGCGCCTTGCTGCGACGCGACGATGCCGAGGCTGTTCCAGGCGCGGGCGTAATCCGGGCGACGGTCCAGCGCGGCCCGGAACGTGCGGGCGGCTTCGTCGTAGGCTTTGGCGCGGCTGAGCAGGCTGCCCACTTGAAAGAGATGCGTGTAGTGCGGATGCGCTTCCGCAATGATCCGCCACTGCGCCAGCGACTCGGCGGGGTGGCCGGAGGCATCGAGCAAGGCGGCGTATTGTTGGCGCAAGAGGAGGTCTTCGGGATGGGCGGCGATCGTTTCTTTCACCGCGTCCACGGCGGCGGCGCGCGCGGTTTCCGTGAAGTCGGCCTGGAGGCGTTCGATCCGCCGCGCGAGGTCGTCCTGACGGGCCTGGTGGTTGGATTGTCCGTTGAAGGGCGGTTGTTGCAGGCGTTGGCGCATGACGGCCAACTGGCGGCGCGCGTGGTCGCAGGTCCAGCCCAGGCGTTGCGCCACGGCTTCCGGCGAAGGCCAGTCGCCCGCGGGCGGCTCGTGCCACACCTGGCGGAGCGCCTCGGCCACCGGGCGGGCCAGGGCCAGGTTGCCCTCGAACGTGAAATGCACATGCTCGTGAAACAACGCGTGACCAGGCATTCCGCCCGGACTGGCGGCGGCGAACGCGCGCTCCGCATCCACGAACGCGAGTCGTCCGGCGTTCCCGGCCTCGCGCGCGGCCGTGCGGCGGATGATGTCGTTGAGGCGCGCGTCGGCGCGGAATTTGAGCGCATCGAGATCGCGGGCCTGCGCGAAGCGGGTCGCAGCGGCGGCGGTTTCCCCGGCTCCCTCCAGCGCGAGGGCGAGCTGGTAGGCCGTCTCGGCATGGTCGGGCGACAGAGCCGCGGCTTGCTCCAATGCCGCGCGCGCCTCGCTCCACCGGTGCGCCGACACCGCGGCGCGACCCGCCTCGAATGCCGCCGCCCATCCGGCCGGCTCCACTCCGCCGCGGTGAACGGACGCGAAGGGAGGGCTATCGCGCAGGTTGACCGGCACGGTGCAGAGCACCACCGGCACGTCGCGACCGGTCGCGTGCCGCAGCAGGGCGTCGAGATTGGCCTGAAAGTGATCGTAAACCCGCGCCAGCCGCGGATCATCGGGGGCCAGCTTTTGGTCCAGAAACATTTCCATCCCTCGCCAGGAGGCGAGGGCGGCTTTCGTTGCCACGTCTTCTTTGGCCGGCTGTTTCCGCTCCACCAACCACTGGCCGAGCGCGGTGGCCTGGAATGCCAGACTGGCCCGCACCGCCGGCAGCGGGGGCGTCTGCGCGCCGAAGACCGTGCCCGGCCCGAAGGGGCCGTGGAATTCGTTGTTGCCCATGAGCACGACCCACGCGTCGGCGTCGATCTGCCGGGAGAGATCCCGTGCAAGGTCGCGGATGACATGGGAATTGACCGCCGTCATCGCGGCGTTGACGACCTCGATGCGGGCACCGGACGGGGCGGTGGCCTCCAGCAGGGCCTGCACTTGCCGGCCCAGGCCGAACGCGGGATCGGGATCGCCCATCGCCGCCGAGGAGCCGAGGATGACCACCCGGCGCGTGTTGGCAGGGCGCTGCGGCGTGATCAGCAACGGCTGCGGCGAGCGAGAGAGTTCCTTGGGGAAATACCGCCACGCGAATTTCCAGTTGTCCTCCAGTTTGCCCGGCACGTCGGCGGCGGGCGTTAGAAACGTCACCGGCCAGCGCCCCTTCGTCACCCGCAGCCCGGCCTCCACCGCCAGCACGGCCAGCACCGGCAACACGGCCGCCACCGCGCGGAA
>CAZQUC010000635.1:0-1967 GCA_964596095.1 uncultured Enterobacteriaceae bacterium | reverse complement strand
CTTTCCGCGCCGTCAAGGCCCTGGCTTCGACGGTCCTCCATCGGACGCTTACCGTCCAACGCCACCCGGTCCATGCCTGTCCCCTGATCGTCCCCATTTGAATTCCGGACGATTAAAAAAAGGCCGGGCCGCTCTCGCCATGCCGCTCACCGCCCGGTCACCAAGCGCGCGCGGCCGGCGGAGGCCGGGGTGTCTTTCAACTCGACCTTCAGCGATCCGGCAAACGATTTGTCGGCCAGCACCACCAGCTTTTGCACGCCGGCGGGCAGGGTGACGATGGTTTCCGCTTGCGCGTCGAGCAATGTTTCGCCCTGCAAGACCCGCAGACCGGCCGGGTTCGCGAACCCGAGCGTGAGCGGGCCGGGCGTGGTCACTTCCAACTCAAATTGGAAGGCGCGGAGGCCAGGATGATTCCACAGCGTGATCGCCGGCGCGGCGGCAGCGGGCAAGGCGCCGCTGACTTCGGAATAGGCGGGAAACCATGTCAACGCGGGGTCGTCGGAACCGAACAACCTGTCGCCCTGCAAATTGTGGGCGCGGCCGAGTTCATCCGCCGGTTGCAGCACGCGCCAGCGGCGGATGTAGCTGGCGGGCGGGACTTTGAATTCCCCTTCCCGTCCGAGTTGGCTCATGAAGGCGACGAGGTCGAGGAAGTCGCTCTTGGGCAGGCTGGCGGTGAGGCCGGGCGGCATGAGGCTGATCGGCTGGATGTCGGTGCGCGCGACCTCCAGGGCGGGAATGGCCTGCAAATTCCCTGCCGCGTCGCGCAGGGTCAGTGTCTGGTCGTCGCGACGGACGATGGCTCCGGCGAAGATGTCGCCGCTTTTGGTGGTGACGACGCTGGTGTGGTAGCCTTCCTTGATTTTAGCCGAGGGATTCAATAGCGACTCGATGAGGTAATCGATCTGCGCACTCGCGCCGATGCTGACCAAGTCGGGACCGATCTCCGGGCCGCCACCGCCGATGGCATGGCAGGTCAGGCACAGCAATTCCGCGCGGCGATACACGGCCTCACCGCGATGCGGATCGCCCTTCGCTCTCACCTCGGCGACCAACGCGGCCATGTCGGCGTCGGTCAGGGTTTGGTTGATCGGCTGCAAATTGCCCGCCGCCGCCAGCGCGTCCTGCAAAACCTTGGTGTCGCCGCCGGCGCTGCCTGCGCGTTGCAGGCCGAGGTGGGCGATGGCTTCGGGAATTTTCTTGCCATCCAGTGCCTTGGCCAACGCGGCCGGGCCTTCCCTGCGGGTGAGGAAGGCGTCATAAAGCCCGGCGGCCACGACTGCCGCGCCCTCGTCGGCCAACAGGGCGGCGGCACGTCGCGCGGCCTCCGGCACGTCCACCGTGGCCAACGCGCCGACGGCTTGGGCGCGTTTGGCGAGCGGGACGCCGGTCTTTTCACTCAAAGCGATGAAGGCGGTCTTGGTTTCGCCGCCGCCGAGCGCGAGCAGACCGTCCAAGGCCGCCTGCGTGTCCGCGGCATCGGTGGTCGTCTCCAACCACGCGGTCAATTTTTCGCGGGCGGCGCCTAACTTGAGCGCACCGCTCAAGCGCGCGGCGGCGCGGCGGACTTCGGCGGCGGAGGCATCGAGATAGGCCAGCGCTTTTTCCGGTTCGGTAGGAGTGAGTTTCCGCGCGCGAACCGTGCGAGCGAGAAGATCGAGGTTTTCGGCGAGACGGGCCGGCTGGACGCTCGCCCCCCCTTCCAGCAGCAACGCCAACTCGGCCGGGCCGCCCAGTTGGCCGATGAGATCGAGCACGGCCGGGCGGTCGGCGTCGCCGATCTTGCCTTCGCGCAGCGCGGCCACCAGCGGTTGCAGCGCGGCGGGATTGCCGGTCGCTTTCAGGGCGAAGACGACGTGCTTGAAGTTGCCGCCGAACGTGATCTCGCCTTTCTCGAACGCCGGCAGCCACACGTCCTGGGTGTCGCGGCACGTCTGCCAGAGCGCGAAGTCGAGGTTTTCGTCCAT
>CAZQUC010000634.1:0-1969 GCA_964596095.1 uncultured Enterobacteriaceae bacterium | reverse complement strand
AGGCGGAGGAAACAAACGGGCGGCGTTTCATCACCGCGCAGCATGGCGCGCCGGCGCGTGGATGACAAGCGGGCGGGGCCGGCTATGGCTGGGGCCATGCAGTATGTGTGGCAGCTTCCCGGACGCCGGCTCGATCTGAGCCGGAGCGGACTGATCATGGGGATTGTCAATGTCACGCCCGATTCCTTTTCGGACGGGGGATGTTATTTCGCGCGGGACAAGGCGGTCGCCCGCGGGCTGGAGCTGGTGGCGCAGGGCGCGGGCATTCTGGATGTCGGCGGGGAATCGACCCGGCCCGGCTCCGAGCGGGTGCCGGCCGACGAGCAGATCCGCCGCGTGGCGCCGGTCATCGAAGCGCTGCGCCAACAAACCGACGTGCTGATTTCGATCGACACCACGCTCGCCCCGGTGGCGCGGGCGGCGATGGAGGCGGGGGCGGACATCATCAACGACATCAGCGCGCTGCGGGACGATGCCGGGATGGTCCACGTGGCCGCGGCCACCGGCGCGGGCCTGGTGCTGATGCACATGCAGGGCGCGCCCCGCACCATGCAGGAGGCGCCGCGTTACGACGACGTGGTCGCCGAAGTGCGCGGCTTTCTCGCCGAACGGCTGGCTTTCGCCGAACGCGCCGGCGTCGCGCGTGCCGCGGTGGCGATGGATCCGGGCATCGGCTTCGGCAAGACCACCGAGCACAACCTCCTGTTGTTGAAAGAATTGGAACAAACCAATCCGGCCCCCGACCGGCCGATCCTCCTCGGCGCGTCGCGCAAGCGATTCATCGGCAATGTGTTGCGATCCGAGCGCATGGCCGACCGCTCCGCCGCCACGGTGGCGCTGACCGCCTTTGGCCGCGAAAAAGGCGCGCGCATCTTCCGTGTGCATGAGGTCTTGCCCAATGCGCACGCGATAAAAATGACCGAAGCCATTCTCTCCGCTGGCAGTTGACGGGAAAGACGTTAGTGTGCCGCCTCAATGTCGGGATGGTCGGCCGTAGTCATGGATCTGACGTGGCGTGACGGGGTGGAAGTCCTCGTCACGACGGCGCTTTTCTATGCCCTTTACCGACTGTTCAGCCGCGTGCGCGGCTCGCGGATTTTGGGGGAGTTTCTCATCATCCTCGCGTGCCTGGCGCTGGTGGCGAAGATTCTGGAACTGCACGCGCTCAACTGGGTCGTGCGCAGTTTGTCGGTCTTCGGCGTGGTGGCGTTGCTCATCGCGTTCCAGCCGGAATTGCGCCGCGCGCTGGTGGAGCTGGAGGGGATGAATCTCTTCCTGCGCCGCCGGGTCAGGGGGGACTTCGCCACCGAGTTGGGCGAGATTTTGCGCCAGCTTTCCGCCAAGCGTTTCGGCGCGTTGTTCGCGCTCCAGCGCAAGATGGATTTGGGCGATTACCTGGAGACCGGGGTGCGCATCGACGCCGAACTCTCTCCCGAATTGTCGCTCACCATTTTCCATCCCAAGACCGTGCTGCACGACGGCGGCGTCATCATCAAGGACGGCCGGCTCGAAGGCGCGGCGTGCGTGTTTCCCGTCAGCCAGCGGGAATTCAGCGACCGCAGCATCGGGCTGCGCCACCGCGCGGCGCTCGGTCTCGCCGAGCAAAGCGACGCCATCGTGCTCGTCGTCTCCGAAGAAACGGGCAACCTTTCCATCGCGTTCGACGGCGAATTGGAGCGCGACCTGGAGTTGGAGGACTTCATTGAGCGGCTGCGCGACATTCTCACCTCCAAGGATGACGATGACGACGAAGACGAAGAAGAGGAGGCCCGGCGGCGTCAGAAAACCGAAGCGGCCAAACCAGCGCCCGCGTCATCACCCGCCGTGACGGACAAACCGGCGGCCCAGCCGACGTCCACGACATGAAAGAATTGCTGCAAGATTGGAAACCGCTCATCGCCTGCTTCGGCCTGGCGGTGCTGGTGTGGTTTTTGGTGAAGGAGCGCGCGTTGCTGCCCTCCTCGCCACC
>CAZQUC010000633.1:0-1980 GCA_964596095.1 uncultured Enterobacteriaceae bacterium | reverse complement strand
TCGGTGGTGTAGGAATTGACGCTCGCGCCATAGTGGGCCACCGCGCCGCCGCCCTCACGGGCCATCCAGCGCTCGCCGATGCTATCGCTGGTCTTGATGCGGTTGTTGACGCAGGCGATGGAATACACGATCGGCTGCACGTTGTTGGTCAGGCTGTTGACGTGCGAGGCGGCGGTGAAGGACGTGCCGCTGCCCGTCCCGGAGCCATCCCAGCCGGAAACCCAGCCCGTGTCGCTGCCGTGGCCGCGGTAAAGAACGTGCCCGCGTCCGGCATTGAGCGCGGTGATGACATCGGCATTGACCGCCCGCACCACCGAATTGTTCGCCGCCCCTGCGTGCAAGGTCTGGAAGATCGGCGGATTGGTGTAGCCGCCGTAGCTCACCGTTTGCTCGACGGCGAGGGCATACTTGGTGGGCCATCCGGCATTGACGCCGTAAGCGCCGTTATCCATCTGGCTGTTGCCGCACAAGGTGGCGCGCGTCGGCCAGTCACCCCATGGCGGCTTGCGCTCGTAGCGGAGGATTTTATCGAGCTGGACTTTCAATTCGGCCTCGGTGTTGACGGAGAGCCGGCCCACATACGCGCTCGCGAAGCGGTCGTTGCCCAGCACTTCATACACGTGGTCGGAATCCGTGTTGGCGCTGAAATCCGGCCCGTTGTTGATGCGCGAGCTGCGGCCCGCGGGCAGGATCTCCACATCGCCGCACAGCAGCACATACAACCCGTGGCAATAGTTCTTTTTGTAGAACGCCTCGATGTATTGGTCGATGGCCGTGCGATCCGCGGCCACATCCGTGCCGAGATACGCGAAGTCCACGTTCAGGCCCTTGGCTTGTTTCCAGAGCGCGAAGCCATCCAGCGTGTCCCGCCACTCCGACGGGGTGATGATGAGATAGTGCGCCGAGCGGGAGGCCTCGATCTTCAGCCCCTTCGCCGACAATGACTCCCGAATGGCATGGCCGTTGACGAACGGGTAATTGAAGAGCCAATGATCCCACGCCAGCGGACACTCGAAATCTTCCGTCCCCTTCAAATGCTTCAAATAAATCTTGAAGGCCGGATAGATTTCCAGGAGCTGCGGTGTGACCATCTCGAACACCGGCGCGGAGGCGGTCACCCCGCTGAACGCGCCAAACCCGGTGATCTCGTCCAGCAACGGCTCCGACCCCACAAAGCGGCCTTGGAAGGATTTGTAGAAGACCTGATCGATCAACTCCGGCGCCGTGTAGCCTTCCTCCCCGGCGTCCGTGCCTTCGAAACCCGCCGGCGCCACCGGCAACTCCAGCGGAATGCGCCGCAACTCGCGGGGATTTCTGTCGAAGTCCACGGAGAGATCGTCCGGGCCATTGTTCCGGGAAACCGCGATGATCGTGCGCAGCCGCGGCAGCCCCGGCCGCGCGCCGTCGGGATCGATGCCCAGCCGCTTGAAGTCATCCTCGGTTTGCGGCAGGGTCTCCAGCGCGGTTTCCGGATAGACGAACTTGCGCACACTGCCGTCGCCCGCCGCCTCATAAGGCGCGGCCGGCTGGCGCACTTGCTGCAATTCCTCGGGAAAGTCCCACCAACCGGGATCGGTCCGGCCCTTGGGATACCCCTGGCCGCCGACCTTCACCGCCGGCAGCAACAGCCCGTAAAACCGCGAGCCGCCGTATTCGACAGGTTGGAGCCAGAAGCCGGGAATCTTCACGTCCAGTTCCGTGCCCAGGGCGTTGGCCTCGGACACTTCGATGGTGATGGGCGACCCTTCCGGCAGCTGCTGGTCCAGGGCGACCCAGGTTCTCTTGTCGTTGGTTTGCGCCATCGCCCCGCTCACGGCGGTAGCAGCGATGATCCACAGACGAATTCGTAAAATTAGTATTTTCATGGGATTCAGGTTGTGATTAAGAGTGGATGATTGATGGAGGACCGGCGATCCGGCCGAAGAACCGGCGCCCGTCTCCCTCCCCCCATCGCAACCCCTCCCCCGCTCTGTCAGAAAA
>CAZQUC010000632.1:0-1985 GCA_964596095.1 uncultured Enterobacteriaceae bacterium | reverse complement strand
GCCCACGGCGCGGGCACCGAGGAAATGTTGAGTGTGCGGACGGTGGTGGTCCGCCCGTAGTCATCGGGCATTTCCAACAGACGCCCGCGATTGAAGCGGAACTTCCATTTGTTTTTGCCGGTGTTGTAGGTCGAATTCTGGCCTTTGACGCGATAGCGGACATGGTCATAGACCACGCCGTCGATGACCAAGGTGCCTTCGAAGCGATAAGAGCCGTCATTGGAGGCGGGATTGTATTGGCAGTTTTGCACGTCCACGGCGCGGCTCAGCAAATGCCAGGGCCGCACCTTGCGCATGGTGGCGGTGGAGAAGGTGTCCGCGGGCGTGACGCCGGGCTGCACCGCCGCGGTCCAGGCCGGCACGCCGTCGTAACAGAAATAGGCGAAGTTTTTCGAGGGATCGCCGGCGGTGGGAATCCGTCCTTCGCCGCCGCGGCGGTTGGCGGCGCGGATACGGTAGCGGAGCAAATGGCGGTGCTGCTGTAACGCGGCCGGCAGCACGGCGGTGAAGACATCGTCATCCGCCACCGCGTCGCCCTCGACGCCATCATCGCGCATCGGCAGGTCGGTCCACTGCGTGCTCCAGGCGGGATCGGTGCCGCGCAGATAGCTTCCCGGAGCCACCGCCTGGTATTCCAAGGTGACCGCCGCCACGCCCGCGGGGTCAGTGACTTTGGCGGTGATGATCACCGGATGGCCGGAAGGGATGACGGCGGTGGGCGTGTCGGACGGCGCGGCGGAGCGATGCGTCACCTGCCGGATGGCCGGCGGAGGGGTGTCCGTGGCGACGAGCGTATTCGGCGCGCCGGGCGTGGGTTTGGCCGCGCGCCACGAACCGCCCAGGGTTCTATCCAGCGAAAAGTCGATGACTTGCAGCGAGTGACCGGTCGGACTGCCCGTGACCTCATCGCCCACCACCGGCCACGGCGCGCCGAGGCTGTAGTCCACCACGTCCACGCCGCGGCCCTGCGCGTCCGCCAGCACGAGTTCCTCGCCGTCGTTGGAAAGGGCGCCGGTCCACGGCCCCAAGGCTCCGGTCACACCGAGGTGCTGCTGAAGATGAACCGGGTCTTCCGCCACCACCAGATACCCACCCGGCGCGAGCGTGGTGTTATCGGGAAAGGTGTAACTCACGCCCTTGGTAAAACGCCAGCCGCTCAAGTCCACTGTGACCGGCAACGGGTTATGCAGTTCGATGAACTCCACGAAATTCGACTTGGAATCCACCGGATCGGTATGGAGTTCGGTAATAATGACATGCCAGGCCGGCACGCCGTCGCCGTTGGCCGCGCCGGGCGTAGGCGTCAAAAAATAGCCGAAGCCGCCGCTCGCCGTGCGGCCCCACGAGACATCCGCGGTCTGGGCCGGATACGCCGGGGCCAGGACGCTCACCACCGTCACCCCGTCCGTGGCTACCAGAGCCAGGTATTCGCCCTCGACCGCGAGACTGAAATTGGTGTGCAATTCCGCGCCGGTGACCGCGCGATTTTTGGAGGAAGCAAAGACCACCAGCCTGCCGCCGGGCGGCACGCTCGTGCCGACGGGGAAAGCCCATTTGTTTTTCACCGCGCGATCGTCGGTCAAAAACATCCCCCCGAGATCCGCGGTCTCCGCTCCCGCATTGTGCAATTCGATCCAATCGCTCCAAGCCCCGTCCTCGTCGGCCAAGGTCCGCGTGTTGGCAGCCATCACCTCGGCAAGCCTGACCTCCTGGGCCAGGGCCGTTGCCATGATGAAGGCTCCCGCTGACAGGCTGAGGAGCCACCGATGAAAATGAGAAGACGACACGGAAGTGGAAACTCAGGCTTTGCGCCGACGCCACAGCCCGGCCAACCCGGTCAGCCCCAGCGCCGCCACGCCCGGCTCGGGAACAACCGTGTAAGTGCCGCCGATGTCATCCAGCAAAATCTGGCCGCCGGCCGCAAGTTCCAGCACCACAAACAGAGGCGCGCCCACGTTGCCTCCCAACGTCGCCGCATCGGGAAG
>CAZQUC010000631.1:0-1986 GCA_964596095.1 uncultured Enterobacteriaceae bacterium | reverse complement strand
TCCGGGATGTATCTGTTTAGCCCCAAAGGGGCGTCACATCGCAGCCCAGGGCAAGGCCTCGTCGTGCCTTGTCTCGCCCCTTCAGGGCTTGGCCCGTTGGCGGAACGGGAACCCAGGGCGGCGCTCGGCCACGCCTCGCTTGCCCTGGGCTATACTATCCCGCCCCTTTGGGGCTAAACACATACTCCGGGATCGTGGAGAGAAGGCGGACTGAACCGGGGGTATCGCTGCGCTCACCCCCCGGCTGCTGTGGTTGCGATGGCTTTGCCATCGGCACTTGCTTGGACGTGGCGCTGTCCTTCTTGCATGAGGCAACGCGGCCCAAAGCCAGGCGCTTTTTCTCCGCTTTCCATTTGCCTGATCCGTGGCAAAAAGGCACGATGCGCGCCGCGCTTTTCCCAATTCCGACCCCACGGTGAACGCCGACCACGAATACGATTTCCTCGTCATTGGTTCCGGCGTCGCCGGGCTGAGTTTCGCGCTGCAGGCCGCGAAACACGGGCAGGTGGCCGTGCTGACCAAGGCCGGCGCCGTCGATTCCAACACCGCGTGGGCGCAGGGCGGCGTGTCCTGTGTGATCGCGGAGGATGATTCCTTCGACCGCCATGTGGCCGACACGCTCGACGCCGGCGCGGGCTTGTGCCGGGAGGACGCGGTGCGCGCCATCGTCAGTGAAGGACCGGCGCGCATGGCGGAGCTGATCACGCTCGGCGTTTCGTTCAACCGCACGAACGGCCCGGATTCCCCGTTCGATCTCGGGATGGAGGGCGGCCATACGCGACGGCGCATCCTCCATCAGGGCGACGCCACGGGCCGCGAGATCGCCACCAAGCTGCTTGCCGCGGCGCGGGAGGAACCGAACATCACGTTTTTCGAGCGGCATTATGCCATCGACTTCATCACCACCGGCAAGCTTGGCTACGCGCAGGAGGACCGCTGCCTCGGGCTTTACGCGCTGGACCAGGCCGCCGGGGAGGTGGTGGCCTTCCGCTCCGACCGCGTGGTGCTGGCCACCGGCGGCAGCGGGCGGGTGTATCAATACACGACCAATCCCGAAGTGGCGACCGGCGATGGCGTGGCCATGGCGTGGCGCGCGGGAGCGACCATCGCCAACATGGAATTCGTCCAGTTCCATCCGACGTGCCTCTTCCATCCGCAGAAGCGCAGCTTCCTCATCACGGAAGCCGTGCGCGGTGAAGGCGGCGTGCTCGTGGGTGCGGACGGGCGGCCGTTCATGCACAAATACGACGCGCGCGAATCGCTGGCTCCCCGCGACATCGTGGCGCGGGCCATCGACCGGGAGATCAAGAAGACGGGATCGAAGTGCGTCTTTCTCGACATCACGCACCAGCCCAAGAGCTTTCTGGAGGAGCGCTTCCCTCATGTGTATCAGACCTTGCTGGAAGTGGGGATCGACATGGCGAAAGAACCGGTGCCCGTGGTGCCGGCGGCCCATTATCAATGCGGCGGGGTGGTCACGGACCTCAACGGCAAGACCACGCTGCGCGGCTTGTGGGCGATCGGCGAAGTCGCCAGCACCGGCCTGCATGGCGCGAACCGCCTCGCCAGCAACAGCCTGCTCGAAGGCGCGGTCATGGCCCATCGCGCGTGCGTCCACATCCTTCGCAGCGAGCCGCTGCCGACGCGCCATCCGCGCACGTTTTCGCTCCGCCCGTGGATCACCGGCACCGCACAGGACGTGGATGAACTCGTCGTCATCTATCACAATTGGGATGAACTCCGCCGCCTGATGTGGGATTACGTCTCCATCGTCCGCACCAGCAAGCGGCTCCAGCGCGCCGCCACCCGCCTGCGCACGCTGCAAAAGGAAGTGCAGGAATTTTATTGGGGCTACCGCCTCACCGCCGAGGTGCTGGAACTGCGCAATCTCGTGCAAGTGGCCGCCCTCATCGTGGATAGCGCCCAGTCGCGCCACGAAAGCCGCGGCGCGCATTGCACGCTCGATTATCCCGACACCGACGACGT
>CAZQUC010000630.1:0-1992 GCA_964596095.1 uncultured Enterobacteriaceae bacterium | reverse complement strand
GGGACGGCCGGCACGGGACGGTCCATCTGGTGCGCGACCATTGTGGCCGGGAGCCACTTTACTACACTCAATCCGGTGGGCGGTTCTTATTCGCCAGCAACGCCAAGGCCCTGCTGGAAAGCGCGCACGTCGAGGCACGACTGGACTTGCGGCGACTCGACGCTTGTCTGGCGCAGGGGTATCCCGGCGGCGCGTCCACCTTGTTCGCGGGCATCCACGGCGTGCCCCCGGGGCACGGGCTGCATCTGAGCGCGGACGGGCGCATGGAGATCACGCCGTGGTGGCAGGCGCCGTTGTTGCCGGTGGAGGGCACGGTGTTTGGGAAAGACGAGGTCTATCTTGAGGCGCTCGCCGCGACATGGGGGGCGGCGTGGCGCGCGGTGGAGGAGGAACACGCCGGGGGAGGCCTGCATCTGGAAACGGAGGTGGGATCGGTGCTGCTGGCGGCGACGGCGGCGCGTTCGTCCGTGCCGCGTCCGACGTTTTCAGTGCATTACGAAGGCGTGGCGAAAAAGAAAAACGGCGAAACGCCCACCGCCGCGTTGGCCGCGAGGCTCGGCACGGAGCATCACGAATTTGTTTGCACAGGCGCCGAGCTGGCGCGGTTGCCGAAGCTCATCTGGCAGGCGGAGCGGCCGCTGGCCGATCCCGCGCTGGTGGCGTGGTCGTGCCTGTTGCGGCAGCTTCCGGGCGAAGCCGCGTCCCTCTTCGACGCGCGTGGTGGCGCGACGCTCTTTGGCGGCGATGCCTTCACCCACGCCCTGCTCACGGCGGAGAGTCATCACCGGTTGATGCCGTCGCTCGTGCGGCAGGGATTGTTGCTGCCCGGCTTGGCCTTGTCGCCGTGGAAACTGCCCGGCCTGTTGGCCCCGTTGCAGGCCGCTCTCGGCGCCACGGCGGCCCGGACGCGGCTGCGCGAATTGCTGGGTCATTACGCGCGGCGCGGGCTGGCGGAGAATGACGCTGTCCTGCGCGCCTGGTGGGGGCCGGACGAGCGGCGCGCGCTTTACACGGACGAATTCAAATCACTAGCCTCGGCCGCATGGACAGAAACCGAATCCGTCGCCGACCAAGCCGGTGCTTTGCTCGACCGCCTGCTCAAGCTCGACCTGCGCGACCGGTTGGCCGGGCGGTGGTTGTCGGCGGAAGCCGGACTGGCCACGCCGCTGGCCCTCGATCTGGCGCGACCGTGGCTGGATCACCGGTTGGCGGAATTCGCCTTCACATTGCCGCCGCACTTGAAAAGGCAAGGCAAGCGCGGCGGGGTGCTGTTGCGCCAGCTGGCGGCTCAGGTTTTGCCCAAGCCCGTGCGCGCCCTCGTCGGTTCCGCGCCGGCTGCTCCGGGACCGCCAGTGGAGCCGTTCTTTTTTCACCCGGCGTTCGCGGCGCTGGTCGCGGATACATTGCATCCCGACCAAGTGAAAAAGCGCGGGTTTTTCGTGCCGGCCCGCGTGACCGCGCTGGTGGAAGCGATGCAGCGCCAACGCGATCCCGCGAGCTGCCGCCGCGTCTTTGCGCTGGTGGCGCTGGAATTATGGCAGCGCGTCTTCCTCGACCGCGCGTTTGAGTTTGAGGGATCGGACTGAGCGGTCGGCATCTGTTCAGCGTCCCGAGCGGGCTCACTGGGCCAAGGGGAACCATGGCGAAGCCATGCCAGCCCCAGCAGCCGGGGGTTGAGCGTCAGCGATACCCCCGGATTACGCGAGAAAAAGGAGTTCGCTCCTTTGGGCATGCGCGTCAACTTCGTGTCAATCATTGGACTGGTCGAAGAAGTTTTTGCGCTTTCTTTTGTCGTAACAGCAATAGCGCACGAGGTGGTTCCAGGTGTGCCGCGCTTCCTCCCGCTCCGGTTCGTCTCCGGCTCGCCCAGGCCGGCCAGAGCGCGGGCGATCATCCCTGCCAGCTCGGGACCGCGGGTCAGCCGCTTGAGGAACTTTTGCAGGCTCAACTCACGGTCATGGCGCCGTTTCACATGGCGGTGGCAGGTGCGGT
>CAZQUC010000629.1:0-1993 GCA_964596095.1 uncultured Enterobacteriaceae bacterium | reverse complement strand
GAGCCATGACCTGCGCTTCGTGATGCAACTCGGCGACATCACCGACAACAACGTCGCGGCGGAGTGGGAGAACGCGAAGAAATCCTTCGCCCTCCTACGCGAGGGCGGCGTGCCGTTCTCGCTGCTGCCGGGCAATCACGATCTCGGCGACCACGGCCGCACCGCCGATCGCAGCACGTTGATGAACGACTATTTCCAGCCGGCGGATTACGCGCACAGCGAGGCCGTGGAATACTTCGCCGAAAGTCGCGTGGAAAACACCGCCCATGAGCTGACCACGCCTTGGGGCAAATTCCTCATCCTCGCGTTGGAGTTCGGACCGCGCGACGCCGTGCTGGAATGGGCGGGCCGCTTGGCGGAAAAACACGCGGAGCATCAGGTCATCGTCTCCAGCCACGCGCATCTTTATTACGACAGCACGCGCTATGATTGGGAGAAATACGGCAAGAAGCAGACGTGGAACCCAAAGGATTACGCCTTCGCCAAAGACGCGGCCCAAGTCGGCGGGGTCAATGACGGCGAGGACGTGTGGCGGAAGCTGCTCGCGCCGCACCGGAACGTGCGCTTCATGTTCAACGGCCACGTGCTCGGCACCGGCACGGGTTATCGCGTGGACGAGGGGGAGCACGGCCAGCGGGTGCATCAGATGCTGGCCAATTACCAGGCAGGCGCGGGCCAGCCGCGGCCGTATCACGGCGGCGGGTATTTCCGGCTGTTGCAATTTTTGCCCGACAAGAAAACCGTGCGCGTGAAGACCTACTCGCCGTGGCTGGACCAGTGGAATACGGCGGCGGATCACCAATTCGAGATCGTGGTGTGAAAGATAGGACTCATGGGTCCTATAAGTCACATCGGACCTATCGCCCGCTCAGAACGCGCCCAGCACCAAGTTCACGTATTCCGTGCCTTTGCGGGTCAGTTGCGCGGCGGCGCCGGTGCCGCCGACGCGGTTGAGGGTGCGCCACGAATGCTTGCCCTCGTGGGGGACCACCGCGGTGATGACCGGATACGGCGTGGTCTCCCGGCTGGGACGCAGGGAAAGCGGCAGGCCCGAGGCGGAGAAGGCGATCTGCCAGGAGGGCGCGTTGATGGGGGTCTCGGCGGCGAGGGGCTCGGGGCAGAGCCACGGGTAGCGGCGGAGCAGGGACGGAATGCCCTTGTTGGGGGCGAGCACCTGGAAATACGGCGCCTGCCGGGCGAAGAACGCGGGCAGGCGGAGTTCGGGATCTTCTTTCAACGCGAGAAACAATCCCGCGACATCGAGGCCCGCGAGATTGTGCCCATGGAAAGGCGTGCGGGCCGAAAGGCTGTCGGGGTCGGTTTGCTGCTGCCACACCTCGAAGCGATCACTGAGCAGCAGGTTGATTTCCAGATGCACATGCGCGCGGCGGCGGTCCAGTCCGCTGCCGGTATGCCCTAATTTGCCCAGCACGCCGCCGCCGGTGATGGGTTCGCCGGCTTTGGCATCGACGCGCGCCAGATGCGCGTAAAGGCTGTAAAACGTGCCGCACCCCCAATCGTGCTCGACCACCACGTAATTGCCGTAATTGCTCGCGCGCGGATTGTCGCTGGCGAAGACGACGCGGCCGGCGTCGATGGCGCGGACGAGATCGAGCGGCTCGCCGCGGTTGTCCCGCACCGTCGGCGCAATATCGACGCCCTCGTGAAAACGCGTGTAAACCGTCTCCTCGCCCAGCTTGAACGGATTGCGCACAAAACCGTATTGCCCACCCTCCCACACGAGGCGCGATTGGCCGTCGATGGTGCGGTCCACTCCCATGTAAAACTCGTCCGGTTTGCCTTCGAGCAGGGAACGGTTGTCAGTGGGCAGGCGCAGGTTCAGGGCGCGCAGCGGTCCCGGCGTGGCGGGTGGTGGCGCGGGGAAAATCTGTGCGGCCGGTGCGCGCTTGGCGGCGGGAGCGGTCGCCGACTTCGCCGGCGCACCGGTCTTCGCTAAAGCAGTGGCCGCCAAGAGGAGCCATCCTCCCAACGA
>CAZQUC010000628.1:0-2011 GCA_964596095.1 uncultured Enterobacteriaceae bacterium | reverse complement strand
ACGGGCGTGACCTCCAGCGCATACTCGCCCGGCGTGGCCGCGCGCAACCAGAGCGCGCTCCGGTCCGCTTCCGTGTGGCCGACGATCGGCCCCAGCACGTTCAGGGTGGGCGCCTCTCGGCCGGACAAGGCCGGGATCGCCGTGCTGGCGAGAGCGCCCGCGACGAACTGACGACGGCTGACCCCGCGAGGTAAAGAAAGCGAGAAAGCACTCATGGGCAAAGAAGACCGATCCAACACATCGTTTTTTCGGAGGACACTGATTCGCGAGTAAAACATGGTGGTGGTTTTTTGGGAAACGATGTCGTCACGATGGAGTCATCGTCATCGGCCCTATGGGTTTTATACGCCCCATGGGGCTGATGAAGGCGAGCCGTCTCACCACAAATGCGGGATTGCGCCCGAAATCCGGTCTCCCTACACTGCGCCGCCATGCATTCAAGATCACGCCCCACTCTTGCTCGTCGTCGTCTTTTCCCATCTCGGTGGCTCATGGTATTCGGCATGGCGCTGATGGCCGGCGCGGTGGTTGCGCAGACCTTGCAATTGCCCGCCCGCCATCGCGTCGAAACCGCGCCCGACTCCGGCGAGTGGCGGGCGGAAGAAAAAACTCTCGAATGGGACGCCGCGAAAACCGCCATCGTCGTCTGCGACATGTGGGACCGGCATTGGTGCCCGAGCGCGACCGAGCGCGTCGCGGAGATGGCGCCGCGCATGAACGAGGTGCTCCAAGCTGCGCGCGCCCAAGGCGTCTTCATCATCCACTGCCCGAGCAGCACGCTGGACTTTTACAAAGACCATCCCGCGCGGCTCCGCGCCCAGGCCGCCCCCAAGGTCGAGCCGAAGGTGCCATTGCAAAACTGGTGCCATCTCGATCTGGAAAAAGAAGCGCCGCTGCCCATCGACGATTCGGACGAAGGCTGCGATGGCTGTGCTACCTGCCCGCCGCACGGCGCGTGGAGCCGGCAGATCGCCACGCTGGAAATCGACGGCGGGAAGGACGCCATCACCGATTCCGCCGAGGCCTATTACCTCATGCGCGAGCGCGGCATCACCAACGTCATCGTCATGGGCGTGCATACCAACATGTGCGTGTTGGGGCGCCCGTTTTCCATCCGCCAAATGGTCAACCAGGGGCAGAATGTGGTCGTGATGCGCGACATGACCGACGCGATGTATAACTCCGCCATGCCGCCCTACGTGAGCCATTTCCGCGGCACGGAACTCGTCATCGAGCACATCGAACAATACTGGTGCCCGTCGATCACCAGCGCGGCCCTTCTCGGTGGCGAACCGTTCCGCTTCCGCGCCGACCAGCCTCCGCACGTCGTCTTTCTCATCGGCGAGGATGAATACAAAACGTGGGAAACCTTGCCCGTTTTCGCGAAGGAGTTCGTCGCCTGGCGCGGCCTCCGCGCCACCGTCATTCAACAACATCCGGACAATCCTCACGATTTCCCCGGCTTGGTCGAGGCGCTGAAAGACGCCCACGCGTTGGTGCTGAGCGTGCGTCGCCGGGTGTTGCCCAAAGATCAACTCGACGCGATCCGCGCGCATTTGCAACGCGGGCGGGCCGTGGTGGGCCTGCGCACCACCAGCCACGCCTTCGCCCCGCGAGAGAAGGCGGCGGAGCAAGGCGCGGCCTGGCCGGAATTCGATGCCGAAGTGTTAGGCGGCCACTACACCGGCCATCACGGCCACGGACCGTTGACGAAAATTTCCCTGCCTTCCGCTGGCGCGCTGCATCCCGTGCTGACCGGTGTGGATGTGTCGCAACTGACCGGCCACGGCTCGTTGTATAAAGCCGGCCCGCTCCAAGGCGGCGCCACGCCGGTGCTGCTCGGCGAGATCGCCGACCAGCCCACCGAACCGGTCGCCTGGGTGAACGCTTTCGGCCCGAAGAAAGCGAAAGTCTTCTACACGACCCTGGGCCACGAGGACGATTTCGCCGATCCGCAATTCCGCCGCCTGTTGCTCAATGGCCTCCTGTGGGCGCTGGGCCAACCCATTCC
>CAZQUC010000627.1:0-2012 GCA_964596095.1 uncultured Enterobacteriaceae bacterium | reverse complement strand
AGGGGATTATCTGGCGTTGTGGTGCGACCCCGCGCAGCCGCCCGGTTTTGCCGCGCCGGCTCATCTCAATACCGGCTTGGATTTGGCAGAGCCATCCGCCCCCCGTCTCGAATTGCGCACGCCCTCCGGCGAAGTCGCCGATGCCGTGACGTGGGGGCCGCAGGTGGTGGACCTTTCGATCGGCCGGTTGGGTGAGGGCGGCTGGGCGCTGCTGGCCGCGCCCAGCCGCGGCGCTCCCAACGGCCCCGCGGCGGCGCTCGCCCCGGCGGCGGGCGTGCGTCTCAACGAATGGCTGCCCGCCCAGCAATTTCCATTTTCGGAGTTTGTCGAAATCTTCAACCCGGACCCGCGGCCCGTCGCGCTGGGCGGTTTGTGGCTGAGCGACGATCCCAGCCTCGCCGGCCGGCGGAAATGGCAGGCGCCCGCGCTCAGTTTCGCGCCGGGTGGGGGACACGCCGTCTTCGGCGCGCCGGACTCGCTCCGTTTTCCCGTGAGGTATGATTTTACCCTCTCGCCCGCGGGAGCCTCGCTCCGGTTGGGCCGGGATGACGCGACCGCCACCACCGTGGATCGCGTGACTTTCGGCGCCTGGGCTTCCTCCCTCCAAACCTTCGGCCGATTGCCCGACGGTGCGGCCGCCATCGGCGCGCTGGCTCCCACTCCGGGTGGGACCAACACCACGACGCCGGGGCCGGTCTTCCTCGAGCACCCGCGCTCGCAAGCCGTGCCGCTGGGTGCCCCGGTCATGCTCTCCGCGTTGGCCGAGGGGGCCATTTCCTATCAATGGCGTCGCAACGGCCAGCCGCTCGACGGTCAGACCACCTCGCGCCTGGAATTGCCCCTCACCTCCCTCGATAGCGAAGGAGACTACGTCTGCGTGGCCACCTCTCCCGCCGGCAGCGCGGCCAGCCGACCCGCGCGGCTCACTCTCCTTTACACCTATGCCGGATGGGCGGCCTTCCATGACGTGGGACCGCCGGATGAGGACGACGATGGCGATGGCCTGCCCAACGGCCTGGAATTTCTGACTGGCTCCGACCCCGTCCGGCCCGGAGACATCACCGCCACGCCCGACTTGGTGGGCCTGGGCACGTCCGGGGGGCCGCGCGCGCTGACCCTAGAAACCTGGATCGATCCGCGGGCGTCTTATCCCGCGCTGCAAGGCGAGTTTTCCCCCGATCTGCGGCCCGGCTCCTGGCAGTCCCAACTCCCCGACGCTTGGGATTTCCTCGCCTCCCCGCCGGACGGACCGCGGCGTGCCCGCCTGCGCTTCCCGCTTCCCGCCGATGCCAGGCAATGGTTTTTCCGCTTGCGTTTAGAACAGTAGGATTTTTTTTAACTCAAAACCACATAATCAGAGCTATGAAAACCCCATCATTCACCGCTGGCCCCGATGGCGCCCGCCCGTTCGGCGCGGTTCGGCGTTCTTTGGTCGCCGCCGTGCTGCTTTCCGCAACCGGATTCACCGCCGCCAAGGACATCATCTGGGTCTCGCAAGCGGCGTCGCCCGCCGGTCAGGAATTTTTGACCCTGCTCGGTAACAACGGCTACACCGTCACCGAGCTCATCACCACTTCGGCCACGTTGACACCGGAGAGCATCGACCAGATGAATGCCGCTGACTTGGTGATTTTCAGCCGTAAGGCCACCAGCGGCAGTTACAATACCTTCGATTGGAACGACATCACGGCGCCGATGATCGTGCTGTCACCCTATCTCACGCGTTCGACGATCTGGGCGTGGTTCAATGGCACGGGGCTGGCAGACGCCACGCCGGCGCAGTTGTTTATCGACGATCCCGATCATCCGCTGTTCGCCGGCGTGGAGGTCACCGACGACGCCACCGGTCCCTGGCATGTCGCGGTGGATACGGGCACCTCCTTCGCCACTGATGGGGTGGACAACGGCGGCGTCTTGCTCGCCTCCACGCCGACCGGCGCGGTGGCCGCCGCCGAGTGGCCGGCCGACACTGTCGCCAGCGGCCCCCGGATGCTCTTGTGCATGGGCAGCCG
>CAZQUC010000626.1:0-2012 GCA_964596095.1 uncultured Enterobacteriaceae bacterium | reverse complement strand
CGGTGTGGAGCCGCCGGCTCTGGTGGCACGGCTTGGGCGTGCTGGTTTTTTCCGTGCTCGTGCTGGCGTGTTTCCTCGAGCCTCCCGGCCTTGGGGACGACGCCAAATATTGGCGCTTGGCGGAAAGCGCGATGAGCCGCGGTCTGGATGTTTTCAATACCTCGGGCTTTCACACCCTGCGGTGGCCGGTCTGGGGGCCGGCGTTTGTGGTGAACAAGCTGGGCGGCACGGGACTTCCGAGCTATTACGTCGGCCCGTTGTTTTATCTGCCCCTCGGCGCGCTCGCGGCCTTCGTGCTGACGTGGCGGTTCACGGCACGGGTGGCGGTGGCCTGGCTGGCGGTGGTGCTCTTCATCATGCACCCGCTGCTCAACAGCATCTGCTATCGTCCGATGCCAGACCTCAGCGAAGGGCTGTTCATCGGCGGGGCGTTTTGGCTGTGGTTCCGCTGGATGAGCGTGGAGCGGATCCGCGCGCGCCACTGGGGGCTGGCGCTGGGGGCGGGACTCTTCATCGGGCTGGCGCATTCCAACCGCTTCACCGGCCTGCTCGCCGTGCCCGTGTTGGGGCTGGCGACGGTCGTCTTGTTTCCCGCGCGCCGCTGGCTGCGGCTGGCCCCGGTCCTGGCGGCCGCGGCCGCGTTCATCCTGGCGGAGTGCGCCGCTTTCCAAGCCGTCACCGGCGATTTTTGGCATAGTTTCCATGAGAACCTGGGCGCGCGCGGCCGCAAAGGCACCGAAGCCGTCGCGTGGTGGAAGCTGCCGTTCCGGTTTTTCATTCCGCTGTGGAAGGGCGAGCGCATAGAGCCGTTCTTCTTTCTCGCGGCGCTGGGAGGCGCGGCGTGGTGCTGGCGGCGGGGCACACCCGGCCACCGCGCGGCCGTGTGGTGGTGGGTGTTAATGTATCTGGCCTATTCGTGCGCCTTGCAGAGTCTGAGCCCCCCGCGCCCGATGCTCCGCGACGCCGGGCGATTCCTCAGTTCGCTGGCGCTGCCCATGAGCGTCCTGGGGGCGGCGGGAATATGGTGGGGTCTCCGGGGCCTGGGCGCGGTCGTGCCCTCGCGCTGGCGGGTGACCGGGCCGGCGGCATCCACGGCCGGCCTGGCGGTATTGCTGGCCGTGCTCCTGTCGGGCACCGAACGTCCCTGGACCCACGCCGGTTATGTGCCGGGCATGAGGGCGGAGCTGGAAGCGCTGCCGGACGGCGCGACCGTCATTTCCCACGATCATTTCATGGCCATCGCCCACATGGCGGATTACGACAAGGCGACCGCCCTGCGCTGGGAAGACTCCCTCGACATGCTGACGCCCGGCAACATCAAGATCGCCCCCGCCGACGCCGACGCGCTCTATTACTGCCGCAAGCAAATGTGGCTGCGCCGCCGCAAATTGCTGGAGAACGACCAGGAAATCCCGGATCGTTCGCTGCCCTGGTATTTCCAACGGCCGTGGGAGCACTGGACATTGAGCCAGGTGTTGCTTGAAAGCGGCAACTCCGATTTTGTCTTTTTCCGCCGGCGGAAAGCGGAGGATCCGCCGCCGCAGGTTTGGGAAGGAAGCCTGCCGCCCTTTCTGCAAGCGGCCGGCCTCACCCTGCCCGTGGCCTGGAAGGGCGACGGCAAGAAAGCCGTCGTGCGCTACGAGCTTCCCGTGCCCGAAGACTGGCGCGGTCGCCACCTGTGGGTCTCCGTCGAGGGCGCCTCCAATCATCAGCAGCCGTTGGGCGGGGTGAAGTTGGTGTGGCGCGACGCGGAGGGGCAAACAATTCTCACCCAGACGGAAACCCCCTATTTCCATCGCGAAAACGCTCATGATTTCCATGCGCTGGCCATTCCGGCCGAGGCGGTGGCAGTGACGGTCACGATCAACCTCCTCCCCGCCGCCAAATGGATCGACATCAAGAGCCTGACGTTTTATTTGCAGTCCCTGGAAGACAAGTAACCCCGCGCCATCGCGGGCGCTCTTAGAACCTGTTTGAGATCTTTAAGAAGAGCGAAATAATAGAGGGATGAG
>CAZQUC010000625.1:0-2017 GCA_964596095.1 uncultured Enterobacteriaceae bacterium | reverse complement strand
ATCAACGACGCGGACGATGAGGTGGAGGTGGGTGCTGGCGGCATCGGAGGGGACGTGGAAGGTGGTGCGAGCCGCAGTGGGCGTGGCCGGGGCGGCGGAGCCGGGATACGTGCCGGCTTCGGGGTAGGCGAACCATTCGAAGGTCAATGGGTCGCCGTCGGGATCGGTGGTGGCGGTGGCGTCGAGGGAGATGGTCGCGCCGGGGCGGGCGGGGAGGCGCGTGATCCCGAGGGCGTTCGCGCCGGCCACGCACACCTGGGGCGGGTGGTTGGCCTCGGCCCATGGGCGCACGCACCAATCGAGCCGGGCGCGGAAGTCGTTTTGCAGATCGGCCGCCCAGCGGGCGAGGGTGTGCTCGCGATGGGTCGTGCCATTCCACGTGTCTTCCGCGGTGGCCCAATAAAAGACGCCGTTGGCGAAATCCGCGCGCCGGGCGTAGCGGCCGGCCCAGCTTCCCCAGGTGGGCTGTTCGGGGTCGTTCATGCCGGTGGGGATGAGGTAGAGAAAGCTCGGGGTGTCGCCTTCTTTCTGCGGATGGCTGGTATTGAGCGGGTAGAGCGCGCCGAGCGGGCCGTGGCCGGTGCGGACGTCGCGTTCGATGTCGAATCCGCCGGCGGTGGCGGTCAAGGCGGAGAAGCGATGATACCAGCGGCGGCCGTCCCGTTCCGGCCGCCACGTGTCCACCCACAACGGCCAGGGCGGTGCCTGCGTGGTGTGGTCGCCGAATTTATCCGCCGAGACCAGGCGCAGTTTTTGTTTGAACGCGGCGAGGGCGTCCGGGCCGCGGTCGCGAGCCACGCGATCGAGCGCGCGCCGGAGCGAACTGGAGGCCGCACCGTGATCGGTGCCCCAATTGGAAAACCACAACGGCCGGGGATCGTCGGCATCCACGGCGCGGAGGATCGCTTCCTCGCCCTCGGCGCGGTCTTCGTAGCCGCAGAAGAGTTTCGCGCGCAGGGCGGCAGGGTCGGGGTAGCGGGCATCGTGCTCCCGCAGGCGCGGCCAGCATTCCGCGTAGGCGTCGAGGAGCCGGCCGACGATGGCCAGGCCGGTGCGGGCTTCGTTGTGGTTCTCGCCGTCGCGGGCGTGGGGCCGGTTGGCGATGATCCCCTCCACGTCCCATTCATTCACATAGAGCAGAAAGCGAACGAGCGACTGCTCGTCGTCGGGATCGCCCCCGGCGTCGGTTTCGATCATGACGCGGAGGTGCGGGGCATCGGTGGCTGTCGGCGCTTGCGCGAGCGTCAGCACCGGCATCAGCCCCATGGCCAAGAGCAGAGTGGAACGGGCTCGAGTCATTTCACGGCCTCCAGTGGTCCGATGTAAGTGGTGGCGACGACGATGTTGTCGAACCAGACTGGCACCTCGCGGAAGGGCGGCCTCACCCCGCTTCGGCGCAAATTTTCCTCGGTCACGTAATGCAACAGCCAGACGAAATTGATCTTCAACTCGGTGGTGTTGCGGAAACGGAAGCCCTCGAACGGCGTGCCGTCTTTCTCCGGCAGGGCAAAGCCAAGCCCGGTCCACGGGCCGCGCGGCGTGCCTTGCTTGACGCGCATGACCTCGCGGCCGTCGAGCCACAAGGCCAGCTCGCCGTCGGCGGCGTCTGGGGCCGAATTGAGTGCCATCATGAGTTCCACACATTGCCAGCGTTCCTGCGGGACGATCAACGCACGTTCGGGCGCGATGGATTGGCCCCAATGGCGGCCGTCGGCCGAGGGTTTCATGTCCTGCCAGTAAGCGTAAAAATTCCACGCGCCCGGCGCCGGCAGCGCGCCGCTGCGTCCGGTGGGTTCGATGCCCACGGTCACGCGGTCGTCGCCGGCCGGTTTGTCGCCCGCGCCGCCCTGCGGCCACGCCGTGGCCGGTCGATAGCCGCCGAGGTGGAAGAAATGATGGATGTAAGCGGCGGGATCACCGGAGAATTTCACGTAGAAACGTGCGAAACAGCGGTCCACGGCGCGGGGCAATTTTTTATAGAGATGCCCGCCGGTATCGCGGCCGGGATGGGCGGTGA
>CAZQUC010000624.1:0-2022 GCA_964596095.1 uncultured Enterobacteriaceae bacterium | reverse complement strand
AGCGGCGACGCGGCGGACGAGGCCGATCCCGATGGCGACGGCTTCACCAACATCGAGGAATACGCCGCGGGCACTGACCCGACACGCGCGGGCAGCCAGTGGCAGGTGGCCAGCGCCACCAGGACCGAAACCACCTACACGGTGACCTTCGACGCCCAGCCCGGCCGCCGCTACGACTTGCGCCTCGTTCCCGCTACGCCCGACGCGGCATGGCAGACCGTGGTCACGCAGCAGCCGCTGGCTACCGCCGGGCTGGTTTCCCTCACCGATCCCGCCGCGCCAGCGGAAGCGGCGCTCTATCGCGTGCGGGTCACGCTGCCGTAGTCCGCTGAGTGTCGTCGCGGCACGTTGAAGAAAACTGCTTGGCAAGGGCGGGCGGTTTGCGGCAGGGTGGGCGCGTTTCATTCATCATCGTTCGCCTTATTCGCATCTCATCCATGTCCCAAGACATCGCCTCGCTCGCCGCCAGCCTGGGTCTCGACCCGGATCACTTGAGTTTTTATGGACGCGACAAGGCCAAGGTGTCGCTCCGGGCGCTGGAGGGCGGGCGGCCGCCGGGCAAGCTGATTCTAGTCTCGGCCATCACGCCGACGCCGGCGGGGGAGGGCAAGACCACGGTTTCCATCGGTCTCGCGCAAGGGCTGAAGCACATCGGACGCCGGGCCGCGCTCGCGCTGCGCCAGCCGTCGATGGGGCCGGTCTTCGGCCGCAAGGGCGGCGCCACTGGGGGCGGGAAGAGCACGGTGCAGCCGGCGGAATCGATCAATCTGCACTTCACCGGCGATTTTCATGCCATCACCAGCGCGCACAATCTGCTCTCTTCGGTGGTGGATAACGCGCTGTATCAGCGGCGAACGCGGCTCAGTCCAGAGCGGGTTTTCTGGAAGCGGGTGCTGGATGTCAATGACCGCGCCTTGCGCCGCGTGCGGCTCGGTTCGGGGACGAAAAGCGCGCGGGAGAGCGGCTTCGACATCACCGCCGCGTCGGAAATCATGGCGATTTTCTGCCTGGCCGAGTCGTTGGAAGATTTGCGCGCGCGGCTGGATCGCATCGTCATCGGGTTCACGGCGGAGGGCGAGCCGGTTTTTGCCAAGGAGTTCAACGTCACCGGCGCGCTGCTGGCTTTGTTGCGCGATGCCTTGCAGCCCAACCTAGTGCAGAGCGTGGAGGGCGTGCCCGCCTTTGTGCATGGCGGGCCGTTCGCCAATATCGCCCACGGGTGCAATTCGGTGCTGGCCACCCGCATGGCGCTGGCTCATGCGGATTTCGCGGTCACCGAAGCCGGATTCGCCTTCGATCTCGGCGGCGAAAAATTCCTTTCGCTCAAATGCCGTCAGGCGGGCCTCGCGCCGGACGCCATCGTCATCGTCGCCACCATCCGCGCGTTGAAGATGCACGGCGGCGAGCCGTTGGAGGCCTTGACGCAGCCGAACGTCGAAGCCGTGCGCCGCGGTCTTGCCAATTTGGCCGCGCATCTCGACAGCGCGGCGCTCTTCCAGCGGCCGCTGGTGGTGGCGCTCAACCGTTTCGGCGCCGACACCGAGGAGGAACTCACCGTTGTGCATGAATTTTGCCGCGCGCGCGGCGTGGTCAGCGCGACCGCCGATGTTTTCGGCCAAGGGGGCGCGGGCACGCAAGAACTGGCGGAAACCGTCGTGGGCGCGCTGCGCGAGGACACGCCCGCGCTGCCGTTTCTCTATCAGCCCGACGCGCCGGTGGAGGAGAAGATCACGGCCATCGCCCGCCGCATCTATGGCGCCGACGGCGTGCAATTTACCGATGAAGCCCTGGCCACGCGGGCGTTGTTCGCGCGCCATGGGTTGGACACCCTGCCGGTGTGCATGGCCAAGACGCAGAATTCGCTCTCCGACGACCCCGCCAAGCCGGGGCGCCCGCAAGGGTTCACCATCACGGTGCGTGACTTTGAGATCGCCAACGGGGCCGGTTTTCTCGTCGCCCTCACCGGCGCCATGCTGCGCATGCCCGCCTTGCCGAAAATCCCCGCCGCCGAACGCATCCAAG
>CAZQUC010000623.1:0-2029 GCA_964596095.1 uncultured Enterobacteriaceae bacterium | reverse complement strand
AGAACCACACGGAGTAACGCGGCGGGTCTTTCTCGTAACCCTGCGAATCCGCATAGCGCGCCGCATCCAGCCAATGGCGCGCCCAGCGCTCGCCGAAGTGTGGCGAGGCCAGCAACTCGTCGATCTTTTTCGCGACCGCGTCCGGCGAGCCGTCCGCGAGAAAGGCGTCCAACTCGGCCTGCGAGGGCGGCAGGCCGGTGAGATCGAAATGCAGCCGCCGCAACAGCGTGCCGCGCGGCGCGGGCGGGGAAAACGCCAGCCCTTCCTGCCGCAACCGCGCGGCGAGGAAGGCATCCACCGGATGTGCGGCTGCCGGGGAGTCGCCGTCCGCTGGCGGCATCGTCGGCACGGCAGGGCGCACGGGCGGGAGGAAGGCCCAGTGTTTCGTGTTGTCCGCCGCGTCGCCCGCGTGCTCGTCCGGCCACACCGCGCCTTCGTCGATCCAGCGGCGCAGCAGGTCGCGTTCGGCGGCGGTGAGCGGTTCGCCCTTGCCCCGCGGAGGCATGAGGTCGTCCTCGTCGTCCGTGCTCACGCGCTGGAAGAGCAGGCTCTCCGAGCTTTTCCCGGCGACGAGCGCCGGCCCGGACTCCCCGCCCTTGAAGGCATGATCGCGGGTATCGAGCCGGAGGTCCGCCTTGCTGTTTTTGTCGCTGCCGTGGCAGTCGAAACACCGGGCCTGGAGCAACGGCCGCACGTCGCGGGCGAAATCGACCGGCGCGGCGGCGAGGCTCGCGCCCGATCCCAGCAACGCGGGCAGCCAGGGGCGAAGGATGGTCAGCGGAAGTTTCATGCGGCGGGGTAAGGCCCAAAGTTGGAAAGCAAGGCCGCTCGCACCATATCCCCCGGCTCCCTTCCGCCAAGCCGCCCCGCCATCATCCTCCGGCTGATCGGGGCTTAGGGCGACGCGGGCGTGACCCCTTCCCCTGCCACCACGCGCGCCCTCGACGGACGAAATTCTCTTTGCGTGGAAAAACACCGCGCCTATGACAGACACACCGCGTTTTTCCCCTCCCGCGCCGGGGCGTCCTCCACGCGCCGCCGTGTTTCCAATCACCTTTGCCATGCCGACCTACGAATACGTCTGCCAGAAATGCCAACACGAGTTTGAGACCTTTCAGTCGATGAAAGACAAACCGCTGACCAAGTGCCCGCAGCCGAAATGCGGCGGCAAGGTCAAGCGCAAGCTCGGCACGGGCGCGGGGCTGATCTTCAAAGGCTCGGGGTTTTACATCACCGATTACCGCAGCGACGCCTACAAATCCGCTGCCAAAAAAGATTCGGCAGCCTCGACCTCAGGCGGCGATTCCGGAAGCGCCGCCAAGACCGGTGACGCCAAACCCACTGCGAAGAAAGAAGCGGCCAAGAAACCGGCGGCGAAGAAGGAGTAGGGAGTTTTCATTCTTCAGCTTTCAGTTTTCAGCCCGACGGCCAACGGTTGGAAGCACGCGTCGGGGGACCAGAGGAGGCGCAGGGTGCGGTCGCCGGCTGCCACGTCGCCGGTGGTGTGGAAGGTCGCGTGGCCGGTGGGGGGCGCCTCGGCCGTCAGGCGCTCCAGCCCGCGTTCCGCCAGCCGGCGCTGCACCTGCCGCGCGACGGCGGGGCCGGTGTCGATCAGCGTGATGTGCGGCCCGACGAGTTCCGTGATGACGGGCTTGAGAAAGGAATAATGCGTGCAACCAAGCACGAGGGTGTCGGCGCCGGACTCCAGCAATGGCCGCAGGTAGGTGGCGAGGAGAGCACGGGTTTCCGGCGTGTCGAGCGCCCCTGCCTCCACGGCTTCCGGCAGGCCCGGCGCGGGCTGCACGACGACGCGGACGTTCTTGGCGAAATCATCCAGCAACGCGGCGAAGCGCGCGCTGGCCAGCGTGCCGACCGTGGCCAGCACGCCGACGATGCCGGCTTTTGTCGAGGCCGCGGCGGGTTTCACCGCCGGCTCCATACCAATGATGGGCACCTCCGGCCATTCCTCGCGCAAGACCCGGGCCGCGGCGGCGGTGGCCGTGTTGCAGGCGATGACGACGGCTTTGGC
>CAZQUC010000622.1:0-2035 GCA_964596095.1 uncultured Enterobacteriaceae bacterium | reverse complement strand
CTCTTCATCCTCGCGCAGCTCATGGCGCTGGTGGTGCTGGTGGCGGACAGCTACCGGGGGGTGCCGCTGGCTCTGGTGTTGCTGGCCGCGGTGGCCGGGTTCGTCCAGGTGCTGACCGCGCACACGCCCTTCGGCCGCCATCTTTACGCCATCGGCGGCAATGAGGAAGCGGCGGTCATCTCGGGCATTCCGGTCCCGCGCGTGACCATCCTCGCCTTCACCCTGCTCGGCGGCATCACCGCGCTGGCGGGGTTCATGACCACCGCTTACGCCGGGGCGTCCACCACCACCACCGGGTATCTCATGGAGCTGGATGCCATCGCCGCCTGCGTCATCGGCGGCACCAGCCTCAAGGGAGGGCGGGGCACCGTCATGGGCGCGCTGCTGGGGGCGCTCATCATGGCCAGCCTGCTCAATGGCATGGGCCTCATGGCCGTGCGGCCGGAGTTGAAAGACATCGCGCGCGGCCTCGTCCTCGCGCTGGCGGTGTGGATGGATGCCCGGCTGGGGCGGAAATGATTTCCTCGCCAGCGCGGCGGGACCGGCTATGACTGGCAGATGGCGACATTGATCATCAAACCGCGGGCGCGGATTTATCATGGACACGAATGGGTTTACGCGACGGAGGTCCTGAAAACGCTCGGCTCCGCGGAGCCGGGCGACGTGGTGTCGCTCATCGACCGTAAGAACAAGCCGCTCGGTTCGGCCATATACAATCCGAAGAGCCAAATCGTGGCGCGGCGGTTCTCGCGGCGGAAGCAGGTGCTCGACGGCGACTTCTTCCGCCGCCGCCTCCGGCGCGCGTTCGAGCATCGCGAGCGCCTCTTCGCGGGCCGCGAGCCGGCCGGCGTGTATCGGTTGGTCTGGTCGGAAAGCGACGGGCTGCCGGGCCTGATCGTGGACCGCTACGGCGCGCATTGCGTGGTGCAGACGCTGACCTACGCGATGGACCAGCGGCTCGATCTCATCACCGACGCGCTGCGCGAACTGTGCGCGCCGGAGAGCATCGTGGAGCGCAACGACGCGCCCATTCGCGCCGCCGAGGGGCTGCCGCAAAAAACCGGCATGTTGTGGGGCGAGCGCCCCGCGCCGTTCCGGCTCGACCTGCCCACGGGCAGCTTCCACGTCGATCTGCTCGGCGGACAGAAGACCGGGCTCTATCTCGACCAGCTCGACAATTACGCGCAGGTGGCGGCCCTCGCGGCCGGCAAGCGCGTGCTGGATTGCTTCTGCAACCAGGGCGGCTTCGCCTTGGCCTGCGCGAAGGCCGGCGCCGCGTCCGTGCTCGGCCTCGATGCCAGCGAAAACGCCATCGCCACCGCGCGGGACAATGCCCGCGCCTCCGGCGTGGACGACCGTTGCGCGTTCGAGACCGGCAATGTCTTCGATTTCCTCAAAGCCGCCGAAGCCGCTCTGCACGGGCCGCCCGCCGCCCATGACGCCCCCGCCTCCTCGCGCAAGGAAGCGCCGTATGATCTCATCATCCTCGATCCGCCGAGCTTCACCCGCAACAAAGGCTCGCTGCGCGACGCCATGCGCGGCTACAAGGAAATCCATCTCCGCGCGCTCAAATTGCTCCAACCCGGCGGGCTGCTGAGCACGTATTCCTGCTCCCACCACGTCTCGCGCTCGGACTTCCGGCTCATGATCACGGAGGCGGCGAATGACGCCAAGCGCACCCTCCGCCGCGTCGCCAGCCACGACCAGCGCGCCGATCATCCCGTCATTCTTTCTCTGCCCGAAACCGAATACCTCAAAGGCTGGACCTTCGAGGTCATCGCCTCGTGGTGAGAGGCGGCCGCGTGTTCTCCCCTCCCCCTCGCAGCGAAGGCAGAGGATCATCTTTATTTCGATTGCTTTTCAAAGGCGGCTGGATTTATCCTGTTGAACAGTCATATGCGATTATGAAACATTCATGGATTCTCTTGGGAGCAATCGTTGTCGCGGTTGCCGCATGGGTTGGGAGAGGAGTGATAAATCCCTCCCCGCCCCCTCCTCAACCCGCCGGAGAGGCGGGATCAACTGACGGTGCCCA
>CAZQUC010000621.1:0-2058 GCA_964596095.1 uncultured Enterobacteriaceae bacterium | reverse complement strand
GGCTGACCTACCGCTTCCAAGGCCGCCAATTCCGCCTCACCGACGTGCATGGCAAGGTGGTCAAGGCGCTGCTGGCGTGAATCGTGGCGGGGGCGTCACGATGCGGTTTGGGATCAGTGCTCTCCTACTTCGGCGACGGCGGTTGACCGGGAAAGAAAATGACGCTCGGTTTCATTGACAATGTCGGCCCGGTCCCGCACTTCGTCAGTATGAGCACGCTGGTTGAAATCAAAGCATCCTTGCCTGGGCTGAGTTCAGCCGATCTCGTCGAACTGAACGGAGCGGTGGACTTCCTGCTGCGCACGAGTCCGCGGCGGTTTACAGGGCGCGACGCGGCGGTATGGGCGCGCGCCCGGCGGCGGCTGGAGGAAAAGGAGGCGGAGGCGTTCGCGGCGGACATTGAGGCCGGACGGCGAGAAACCAACCTCTCACCCACCGCGCCGCGATGGGAGTAGTCATCGTTCATCGATCTTCATCGCCGACGAGCGCAGGCGATTCGATTGGGAGGGATTCACCGAGAGGCTTTTCGCATCACTTCGAAATGAGTTTTTCGTGAACGGCTGCCGACCACTTCCAGGGCCGCGCTCAGCGACGACCTTTGCAGAGCGTGACGACTCCCAGGATGACAAGTCCAAGACCGATCAAGCCGACGGCCACCAGCGCGGCGGTGACTTGGCCGGAAGACAGGCCGGTGGGAACTCCAAAAAGATGCATCGGATCTCCCGCGGCGATGTGTCGGGTGTTCTTCGCATAAGTGGTCCCGGCGAGAACAACCAGAATGAGACCGCTGAGGAGGCGCAAGATGGCGGAGATGGCATTCATGGATGGTGGTGGATGAAGCACATGCGGCACATGGGCCGGCCTGTTGGTCAGTGGCGTTGCTCCGCGTGACAGAGGATGAGGAAGGGTCAAATTGAATGGATCGATGTCAAGTGTGACAAAGCACGCGCCCTCGTCTTGTGGACGACGCGTATCGCCAACTCCTCCCCGCGGAAATCGACCGGGCGCGGGCGCTCCGCGGCGAAGGGCGGCTGTTGAGCGCGCGTTTCACGCCGCCCGCCACGAGAATTCCCCGCTTGTGCCGGCGCGGTTCTGATGAAAAATGGTTTGGTTTTCCGAAATACTCCGCGCTGTCGTGTTCGTCACGCCGCTGGCTTTTTCCCGCCGTTCCACTCTCATCACTTTTCCTGTCATCCATGCCCGCCCGTCGCAAAGGCCCGGACGATTCCGAACCCGAACTTTTTGCCGCTCCGGCGGCCTCCACTCCCGCTGCCGACGCCGACGTGTCCGCGGCGGAAGACGCCGCGCCGTCCGAAGAGCCGGTCCACCATCACCTGGCGCCTCACGATCCTGAGGCGCCGGGCGTGACCGGGCAATTCCGCTCCTGGTTCCTCGACTACGCCAGCTACGTCATCCTCGAGCGCGCCGTGCCGCACATCAATGATGGCCTCAAGCCCGTGCAGCGGCGCATTCTCCACGTCATGTGGGAGATGGAGGACGGCCGTTACAACAAGGTGGCCAACATCATCGGCACCACGATGAAATACCACCCGCACGGCGACGCTGCCATCGGCGAAGCCATCATCGGGATGGGACAGAAGGAGTTCATGATCGACACCCAGGGCAACTGGGGCAACATCCTCACCGGCGACAATGCCGCCGCGCCGCGCTACATCGAGGCGCGGCTGACCAAATTCGCGCTCGAAATCGCCTTCAATCCCAAGACCACCACCTGGGCCGCCAGCTACGACGGGCGCAACAAGGAGCCGGTCACCCTGCCGATGAAATTCCCGCTGCTGCTCGCCCAGGGCGCGGAAGGCATCGCCGTCGGCCTCGCGTGTAAATTGCTGCCGCACAATTTCCTCGAACTGCTCGACGCCTGCATCGCCGTCTTGCGCAACGAGCCGTTCACCCTGTTGCCGGATTTCCCTACCGGCGGGATCATGGATGCCACGGATTACAACGAGGGCCTGCGTGGCGGGCGCGTGCGCGTGCGCGCGCGCATTGAGACCGATCCCAAAAAGAAATACCTGCTCCGCCTCACGGAGATTCCCTTCG
>CAZQUC010000620.1:0-2084 GCA_964596095.1 uncultured Enterobacteriaceae bacterium | reverse complement strand
CCGGCTCCGGCAGCGGCTTCGCGGTGCGGCCGCGCGTCGTCGCCACCGCCGCGCATGTGGTGTGGGATGAAGCCACCCTTTCCTCCCGCCACACCGCTCTCCAATGGCTCTATCAACAAGACGCTGGCGCGCACGAACCCGCCACGCTCGCGCCCCGCGGCTTCTTCCTCCTCGACGGCTACGCCGCGCAACGCGCCGCCGAAGGCACGCCCGGCGTGGCCGCGCCCGCCTCGCAGCACCTCGACGCCGCCGCGTTGTTCTTTTACGACGACGTGGCCCGCGGCGGGTTCAGCGGGTATCTGGCCAGCGACTTGCCGGTCAATGAATACCTCACTTCCTCCGCGGCCAAAGTGCTCGCGGGGTATCCCGTGGAAAAGATCGACCCGACGTTGACCGGCCGCTTCCAGGCCACGCTGCCGCTGGCCGCCGTCTTCACCGCTGCCGCCGGCCGCACCTACGCGACGCGCGATCTGCGGGGCTTCGGCGGCATGTCCGGCGGGCCGCTCAGCGTGTGGGATGAGGGCGCGCAGACGTATTACCCCGCGGGCATTTACCTCGGCGGCAGCGGGCAGAGCGTGGTGCGGGCGCTCGACAGCGAGGTGGCGGACCTCTTCCGCCTCGCCGAAGCGCAAAGCACCGGCGGCGACCAGAACGTCGGCGGCGGCATCACCCAGTCGAATGCCATCTCAGCCGCCACGCCGAACAATCAGGGCGGCCTCGTCATCAACATCGAGCCGGCGGCGGCGCGGGCCGTGGCGCGTTGGGGCCTGAACGACGAAACGCCCGTCCGCCTGCCCGGCGCGCGGATCAACGTGGCCCAGGGCGCTTACCGGCTCCGCCTGCCTACAGTCAGCGGGTTCCTGCCGCCGGTGACCGAGCGGGTGCCGGTGACCTCCGGCCGCCTCAGCACCTACACGTTCACTTACGAAGCGGTTTCCACCGGCCCGCCGCTGGAAACCTGGAGGATGCAGCACTTCGGCGCCGGCGCCACCAACGCCGGCGAGGCCGCCGACGCCGCGGATCCCGATCACGACGGTTTCTCCAACCTGCTGGAATACGCCCTCAGCGCCGACCCGCGGTCCGCGTCCCCACCCGCCTTCGCGGGCGGGACCGAGGCCGGCGGCCGGCTGCGACTGTCCTTCACCCACGATACCCGGGCGACCGATCTCGTGCTCATCGTCGAGATCGACGATGACCTGCAAAACTCCTGGACGCCGCTCGCCCGCAGCGAAAATGGCGGGGCCTTCAGCGCCGTGCTCTCCGGCGTGACCGTGACCACCACCGGCGCCGGGCCGGTGAAACAGGTGACCGTAACCGACACCGTCACCATGCAGGATCCGACGCGCGCCCGCCGGTTCATCAGGCTGCGGGCGCTGCGACCATGACCTCTGGTCCTTCCCTCCCGTCGCCAGAATCTCTCGAAATCGCCCGAAGGCGCCATCAACAGAAGGCTTCCGTTTTGAGGGTTTGCTTCGAGGGCTTTTTTGGTATGGGGAGAGGGTGACTTCTTCCGACCCATCGCCGCCCGCCGGCGTCCGCCTCGACAAATGGTTGTGGGCGGTGCGGCTCTACAAGACGCGCGGCGATGCCACGGAGGCCTGCCGCCGGGGCAAGGTGACGCAGAATGGCCAGGATGCGAAACCCTCGCGGACGATCAGGGCGGGGGAGATGTTCCACATCAAATACCCGTGGCTGACGCGGCAGGTGCGGGTGCTCGCGGTGTTGGAGCGGCGCGTCGGCGCGAAGCTGGTCGCCGGGTATCTGGAAGACCTGACTGCGCCGGAAGACCTCGAGCGCGCCCGCCGGCTGCGGGCCGAAAACCGCCGCGCGACGCCGGTGGTGCCGCCTGGCGCCGGCCGGCCGACCAAGGCCCAGCGCCGCGCGCTGGAAAAATGGCACGCGGACACTTGGGAAGCCGAGGGCGCTGCTGATCCGGCCGGTGACGAGGAGGAATAGGCATCCGGGGTGACTCTATCATGACCTGGCGGTTCCCGAGGTGGCGGCAACCGGAGGAGGCCGCGCCGACGGACAAACTTGCGATTGAGAACCCGTTTCCTTGCGATAAAGGACGGCCTCATTTGTGT
>CAZQUC010000619.1:0-2093 GCA_964596095.1 uncultured Enterobacteriaceae bacterium | reverse complement strand
CGGAAGCGGTGAAGCTGGGGCGGGAGGCGGAACCGGAGGGCCGGGCGCGGCGTCCCTTCACGGTGGAGGAAATCCGCGCCCTGCTGCGGGCCTGCGACGGCGAATGGCGGGGGTTGGTGCTCTTCGGGCTGCACACGGGGCAACGCCTGGGCGATCTGGCCCGGCTGACGTGGGCGAACGTGGACTTGGAGGCGGGCACGCTCGCGCTGGTCACGCGCAAGACGCGCCACCCGCTGGTGTTGCCGCTCTCCCTGGACATGCGCGAGGCGTTGGCGGCGATGCCGGCGGCGGAGGGCGACCCGACCCGCGCGCCGCTCTTCCCGGCGGCCTGGGCCACGCTGGAGCGCACGCGGGGCAAGGTGTCCACGCTGTCCCAGCAGTTCACCAACATTCTGGCCTCGCTCGGCCTGCGGGAGCCGGTGAGCCATCGGCCGACAGGCAAGGGACGGCAGGCGCCACGGCGGACGGCCGCCCTCAGCTTCCACAGTCTGCGGCACAGCGCGGTATCGATGATGAAGGCGGCGGGTGTGCCCGACGCCACGGTGATGGCCCTGGTGGGCCACGAGAGCGCCGCCATGAGCCGCCATTACACCCACGTCGGCCGGGACGCCCTGGACGCCGCCGTGGCCGCCCTGCCACGCCTGCTGACCGCCGATGACCCCGCCACCCCGCCGCCGGCATGAAGCCGCCAGTGGCGCGAGGAGGTGGTGACGTGGCCACGCTGGCGACACCGCCCGCGCCGCCCTTTACCGGCGGGGTGGCGTGGGCTACGCTCGCCTTCATGGACAGGATCACCTTCAACCCCGGCCAGTGCGGCGGGCGGCCGTGCCTCCGGGGCTTGCGCATCCGGGTGAAGGATGTGCTCGACCTGTTGGCGGCCGGCGTGCCCGAGGCGGAGATCCTCGAAGACTTCCCCTACCTGGAGGCCGCCGACATCCGGGCGTGTCTGGAATACGCCGCGGCGTAGCCGCTCAGGCGCGCGGGGGTGGATCGGCTTCCCCCGACTCCGGAGGATGGGCCTCGCGCGCCCAGCGGGCCAGTTCCGCGTCGTCGGCGGCCTGGAGGCCCGTGGGCGCGAGCGGGTTGACGGCGTGCCACAAGGCCACGGCGGCGCGGCGCACGGCCGGCCACTCGTGGAAAAGCCCGTCCGATCCCCACTGGCTGGCCGGGGACAGCGCATCGCCGAAGATGTTGGCCAGCAGCTCGGGGGCGATTTCTTCCGGCGCGTAGTGGCGGCGCAGGCGTTTGATTTCCCCGTGCAGCCGCTCTTGGATCAGCAACGGATCGAGCGTGCGGGCAAAGCGCAAGAGGGCCTCGCGGCCCCGCGGGTCTTTGTCCAGGCTGTGGGTCCACTCGTGGGCGAGGAGATTAGCCCCACGCGCTGGAGAGGCGGCATTGAGGAAGATGACCGCCGGATGCGAGCTGACTACGAGGCCACCGGTTCCGGCGTCGCGGCCGCCGGCTTCACGGAAGAATCGGACGCGGAGGCCGGTGGCGGCGGTGAAGCGGCCGAGGGCGGAACCCAAATTTTCCGGACCTTCAACCGGCTCAAGTCGGCGGGCGAGCGCTCGTCCAGCCGCTGAAAGTGCTTCCTCATCGCGGATTCCAAGCTGAATGGCTTCGTATTCATAGGAGTGCAACGGCAGGTGAAGCTCCGGCTGGAGCAGGACTTCGGGCAGGGAACCAAGGGGAACCCCTTCTTGGGGTGGCATGGGGGAGTGTAAGAGCGCAGGGGCCGGCCGTCAATGGATTGGTTTTTCGCGTTGACACCGGCGGGGGATATGTGAATCTTGCTCCACCTTCAATAGAAGGTCTTGTCCAAAACGGATGGTTCATCTGTTTTCGTGGCACGGCAACGCAAGGCATGGCTCATGAGTAGGCCGGAGATTTCTCCGACCGGCATGATAAAGGATCGTCGGCAATCCGTTGAACCGACAGACAGGACAAGTGACGCCAGCTTGGGCAAAATCGCTCAAGACCTTCTGGCGTTTTCTTATCAGACGACCATTGCCGTATGAAAACACAAACACAAGAGACGGTGGAAGAACGCTTGCGCGCTTCCAAGAGCCAACACGAAACCGAGATCCGCGCCC
>CAZQUC010000618.1:0-2094 GCA_964596095.1 uncultured Enterobacteriaceae bacterium | reverse complement strand
CTTCCAGATCGACGGCCAAGTCGATCTGGAAGGCGCGGCCGCGCGCTACACGGAGCGCTTCGGCATCGTGCTCGACCGCAACAACGCCCAGGAACTCTCGCCCGACTACGCCGCCAGCCGCGAGTCGCGCCAGCGCTGGAGCATCGCCACGCTGGAGCCGGCGGGGGCGTTTATTGATTGGCTTTACGCGAAGAAATTGCGCGAGTTGCCGGAGGAGAGCCTTGTCGCTTTCAATGCCGGCGGGCAGGGGAGCGGGAAAACGACGGCCACCCGTCGTTTGGAGCCAGGCGATGCTGATCTGGTGATGGATGGCACCTTGCAGAACGAAGCCCGCAGCCGCGCCCATATTGAGGCAGCGTTGTCAGCCGGAATGCTGGCACAGATTCGCTTCGTCTATTGCCCGTGGAAAAAAGCGGTGGTGAACATCCTGCGCCGAGCGGCGGAAGATGAAGATGGCGGGCGCGTGGTGCCGCTGGCACGGGCCGCAGGCGGCCATTATCAAGCTGCCCGCACCACGCTCAATCTCCTCAATGCCCACGCCGACAAGTTCCAGTTCGCATTGTGGATCGCCGACAATTCGGATTTTCTCGATCCGCAACGGCGCGATCCCGACTGGCTGCGCGAGCGGCTTTATGGCTCCAAGGACGAACTCCTTGAAATCGGACGCGAAACCGCATATACTCATTTCCATGACAACCGTGATCACCAAGCCTACGGCTCCTCCCTTCTCGACCAGTTCCTCGGCGAAAGCCCGGGCGCAGAGCCGATTCCAGCGATTGGGCGAAGCGACGATGCGCTCCCTGCGGGAAGCCGGCCTGGAGCGCCAACAGCGGGAACAGGCCGCCAAGAAAGCGAGTCGTTAGTCGCCGCCGACGACGACGACGCCCCCGAGACCGCCGGCAAATTCCTCATCGCCACGGTGAAGGGCGATGTGCATGACATCGGGAAGAACATCGTCGGCGTGGTGCTGGCCTGCAATGGCTACGAGGTCACCGACATGGGGGTGATGGTGGCGTGCGACAAGATTCTCGCCAAGGCGCGCGAGATCGGCGCGGATGTCATCGGGCTGAGCGGGCTCATCACGCCCTCGCTCGACGAGATGGTCTATGTGGCCAAGCAGATGGAGAAAGAAGGTTTCGGCAAAAAGGGCACGCCGCTGCTCATCGGCGGGGCGACCACCAGCGCGGCCCACACCGCCATCAAGATCGCGCCGCATTACTCCGGGCCGGTCGTGCATGTGCTCGATGCCTCGCGCTCGGTGCCGGTGACCACATCGCTCTTGTCCGCCGGCCAGCGCGAAAAATTCGTCGCCGACAACAACATCCGGCATGAAAAACTCCGCGCCCAATTCGGCGGCGGCACGAAAAAACCCGTGCTCCCGCTCGCCGAGGCGCGTGCCAATGCGGTGAAGACCGACTGGAGCGCGCTCACGCCCGCCGTGCCGGAATTTCTGGGCACGCGCGTCATCAAGGACCAGTCATTGCGCGAACTCGTGACCTATTTCGACTGGACCCCGTTCTTCCACAGTTGGGAATTACGCGGTGTGTGGAAGGCCGAGGAAAACCGCTTCCAATCCAGCAAGCCCGAAGTCGTCGAGCAGGCGCACAAGCTGCACGCCGAGGCGCTGGAATTGCTGGAGCGGCTCATCGCGGAAAAACGCCTCACCGCGCGCGGGATTTACGGCTTCTTCCCCGCCAATGCCGTCGGCGACGACATCGAAATCTACAGCGATGAGACGCGCGCCGACATCCGCGGCGTCTTCCACACCCTGCGCCAACAGATCAAGAAAGAGAACGACCGCCCCAACGAGGCGCTGGCCGATTACGTCGCGCCCAAGGCCACCGGCCTCCGGGATTACCTCGGCGGCTTCGTCGTCGGCATCCACGGCGCGCACGAATTCGCCGCCGAGTTGGAAGCTCAGAGCGATCCGTATCTGAGTATCATGACCAAGGCGCTGGCTGACCGTTTTGCCGAAGCCTTCGCCGAGCTACTCCACCACCGCGCCCGCGTCGCCTGGGGCTATGAGCGGCCGAATGAGTTTAACCACAACGAACTCATCAAGGAAATCTACCGCGGCATCCGCCCCGCGCCCGG
>CAZQUC010000617.1:0-2101 GCA_964596095.1 uncultured Enterobacteriaceae bacterium | reverse complement strand
CCGAAGGCGGAGACGACGCCGACATCGTTGAGCGCCTCCAGCGCGATGAGCCCGCCGCCTGCCGCCACCGCCGGGCGCGCCAAGGGCAACGCGATGCGCCAGAAGACGCGGCGCGGTCCGGCCCCGAGCACGCGCGCGGCTTCGACCAGCCCGGCCGCGCGCCCGGCGAAGGCCGCGCGGCAGCTTAAGAAAACATAGGGATACAACGTGGCCGCCAGCACGAGCAGTGAAAACACCCACGGCCCGGCGCTTTGCACGGCGCGGAAGGCGGCGAGGCCGTGGTGATTCCGCACCCAAATGTAGAACGGCACCAGTTTTTCCAGCCCGTCGAGATACGCCAGTGCCGCGACATACCCCGGCACGGCCAGGGGGAGCAACATGGCCCATTCGAGGGTTTTCCGGCCGGGGAAGTCATACACCGAGATGATCCACGCCGCGGGCACGCCGAAGAGCAGCGCCAGCACGGTCACGCCGAAGGCCAGGCCAGCGGAATGCGTGAGATAACCGGCCAGCCGATACTCCACCACTTGCGCCCACACGTCCTCGGCGGGTTGGGCGGCGCGCCAGAGCACCACCAACAACGGCACCGCCACCAACACCGCCGGCAGCCACGCCAGGCCCAGCCCGGCCCACGTCCGCCCACGACGGAACACACCGCCGCCGCGACGGGCCGAGGGCGGCGCGGTCGCGGCGGGTTCAACGGGGAGGGAAGGAGGCGGCGCAGCGGTCACTTCCACCCTGCCTTATCGAAAATCTTGAAGGCTTCGTCAAGATTGTCGCCGAGTTTGAGGAAGGTTTCGGTGTCGAGCTTGAACTCGCCCCATTTCTCATGCGTGGGGGAAAGCGAGCGGTCCATGTTGGCGGGGAATTCGTAAGTGCCGTTGGCGAGCGTCTTCTGCGGCTCTTCCGAGAGGAGGAATTCGATGTATTTGATCGCGTTGGCGGTGTTCTTGGAGGTCTTCAAAAACCCGATGCCGCCGACGTTGAAGTGCGTGCCGCGCCCGTCCTGGTTCGGGAAAACCGGCGTCACTTTGGCCGCGGCTTCGCGGTCGGCCGGGTCTTTGGAGTTGAGGAGCATTCCCAAATAATACGTGTTGGTGATCGCGACATCGGCCAAGCCCGAGGCCACGCCCTTGATCTGGTCGCGGTCGCCGCCCGCCGGGGGACGCGCCAGATTTTTCGCGATGCCTTCGGCCCAGGCCAGCGCTTTGTCCGAACCATTGGCGGCGATGATCGAGGCCAGCAGCGATTGGTTGTAAGTGCTGGTGGACGAGCGCGCCAACAACCGGCCTTCCCATTTCGGATCGGCCAATTGCTCGTAGGTCGTGATCTCGCCGGGCTTCACGCGCTCGGTGGAGACCACGAAGATGCGGGCGCGGATGGTATAGGGCACCCAGTAGCTTTCGGGATCGCGGTAAGCCGCCGGGATGTGCTTCTCGACGAACTCGCTTTTGATCGGCTGGAGCAACCCGTCTTTTTTCAGCCGTTGCAGCCGCGCCACATCGGTGGTCAGGAAGAGATCGGCCGGCGAATTCGCGCCTTCGGATTTGAGCCGCTCGATCAATTGATCGGCGTCGGCGGATTGCACCTTGACCTCGATGCCGGTCTTCGCGGTGAAGACCTCGTTCAGTTTGGCGTCGGTGCCGTAATGGCGGTGCGCATAGACATTCAACTCCTCGGCCGCGCGAACGGGCCAAGCAAGCGCGAGCGTCGCCACGGCGGTCAACGCCCAAGCGACAGGGTTATTGCGACTTAATCTCAAGTTCATGCGGCAGAGAACGCCATCTCCCGCCGCTGGCAAGCGGAAATCGTCTGGAGTGCGGAGGCTTGCCTCCGCTTTCCGGCTCACCGGCTTGCCGGTGAAGGGGAAGCGTGGGGAGTGCGTTGGCAGGAGGTATCGGTCGAGTGGAGGTTGGGAGTCGTGCCGGCCCGCCGCGAGGGGCAAGCCCCTCATCCCCCCAAAGCGGAGGCAAGCCGTCCGCACTCCAGGAACCGGCTCCAAGAACCGCCTTGCCGGAAATCGGACCGTGCGTTTAACTCGGCCATATGAGCCTCGACACACCGCCGCCCCCTCCTCCCTTCGGAGCCGCCGCTTATCCTG
>CAZQUC010000616.1:0-2102 GCA_964596095.1 uncultured Enterobacteriaceae bacterium | reverse complement strand
GGAGCCGAAGCGAAGCGAAGACCGCCCAAGGCAACCCAATGCCGCGATGCCTGCCCCCATCGACCCGTTTTCAAGAGGTCGTGGTATAATCATGTGCAGCTTTTTGCCTGCCGGAGAAAGTTGCCTGTAAAGGGGAATCGCTAACCAATGAGAGAAGCAGCCTACGCAAAGCCGAATGGTTCAGCGCACTGACGGCACTTCCATGCGATGCCACAGGCGCTGTGCAATGCCACAGGAGCCACGAAAATGCGGCCTTGCGGCTGTGCATAAGATCGCAAGGCAATGGTTCGTTGTAACGGGGGGCCGCAATGGTATCAGTGTCATGGCGTAAGGATCCGCCCCGGTCATTCCTGCGCGGTCACGTCCACGCTGGCCAACGCGAGGATGGCCGCTTTGATGTGCAAAGGCAAGGTGTGCCAAGCCCCGCTAAGCGCCTTCAAATCGGCATCTTGAAAATCTGGTGAGTCTCTTTGTGAGCCTCCATGCGTAACCTGTTGATTTTCAGTAAAAAATTTCAGGCCTCCGGCCCGCCTCGTCCGGCGTCTCGCCGGAGGGTGCGTCGGGGTGCGGGCCGTTTTATTTCATCGACCTGATTGAGAAACACGGACGAGACGCTCGGTGTGGAAGGCGAGACGCCTTCCACGGCGGCCAGGATGGCCACCCTACCCATCCGCCACTTCGAGGCTCAACACATACATGGCTCCCTTGCCGAGCCAGAGGCGCGGCAAGGCCACCATCTCTCGCTCATCGCGCGAGGGAGGCGCGGGCGGTTTGGAAGTCGAAGGAGGTCAACACGCGCCGGATATGGGTGCGCAAGGGATCCTCGCCCCAGCAGACGGTCACGCTGCCTTGGGAGACTTGGGTGAAGGCGCAGAAGTCGCGGACGAATTGGCTGGTGTAGTCTTTGGCGTTCACCCGGCGCGCGGGCGTGCCAGTCCTGTCTTTGCCTGTCCACCACTCGGAGGAGGGATCGCTGTCCAGCACCTGCCATTTGTTGTCGGACACGAACAAGAGCCGCGCGCCCGCTTTGGCGAGGGCGACGAAATGGCGAGGACCGCCTTCGTTGCGGAGCTTGAAGGCCAGGACGTCGCCCGTGGAAAAGGCTACGTCCGCTTGCCAGATCGTGGCGGCTTTGGAACTGGCGGCTTTGGCCACCCGGCCTTCGATGACGTCGCCGTTGAGGCGCAGCTCGGAGCGATCATCACACTGCCACCAAATGGTCAGGGTCGCCTTGGGCAAGGTGGAAGCGTTCGTCGGTTGCGCCGTCTGCGGAGAGGATGGGGACGACGGAGGCGGAGTGGAGGATTCCAGATCGGGGAATGAGAACGGTTCGGGTTCGCCCGGAGTGACTCCCGAGCCGGTGGCGGTGACCGTCGCGGTCGGCTGCGGCAAGCGGGCCTTTTCCGTCCGAAAGATCGTTCGTAGGCGGGCCACCTCGGCGGTCAGTCCGGGCGGGTCGGTTTCCGGGACGTCGTGCTCGCGGGCAAACCGTTGCGCCTCGGCGGTCCAAGCCGCGGCCAGCGTGAGATTGCCGGCCTGGGTAGCGCGGGATTTTTCGCGTTGCAGCGCGGCGAGGAATTTCTCCCGCAAGCCGGCCAGTGCGGGATTGGCGGGAGGAGGCGCGGGCACGGGGTCTGGGGGGGCCGTGGTGGAGGAAGGGGCGGGTTCCGGTGTTTGAGCGACGGGAGCTGGGGCCGTGGAGGGCGACGGATCTTCCCCTGGCGGAACGGGTGAAGGCGTTTCCGCCACCACCTCCGCGGGTGTTGCGGAAGCCGAGGCGTCTTCGGTTTCCGCCGGCGGAGGAGTCGTCTCGACCGTCGCGACGGGGGCGGGGGACTCCGGGGGCGATGACTGGTGGCGCATCACCACCACCGCGCCGATCACGGCGAGCAGGCCGGCGGCCACGGCGAACCATGGCGGGCCTCCCTTTTTTTTCCGCGTGGTGGCGGACGCTCCGCCGGCGCGGGGCAATGACGACGTGGGCAGGGGCGCGCGAACCGGCGCGGTGGGATGTCCCAGCGCACGCAGCCCGGCGAGGGCGTGGTCGAGCGTGGCCGGGCGGGCGTCGGGGTCGAGCCGGACCATGGGTTCGAGCACCGCGG
>CAZQUC010000615.1:0-2105 GCA_964596095.1 uncultured Enterobacteriaceae bacterium | reverse complement strand
ACGGTCTTGGAATATGTCGTCAGAGAATTGTTCACGACCGCTCCGGAATCGTTGCGGCAATGGCTCGCCGGCTTTCCTTCCTTCGACGACGACGATGGCGCTCATCACGAATTCGCACTGCTGGAAGCCCTCCACGATCCTGCCGCCGCCGTGGACCGATTGTCCCATGTCACGTCTTCTCATGAACACGAGGGCCTCATCCACGGAGTGGTCTCCGCGCTGGTGGCGGAGGGCGACCTTTCACTCCTCAACCGACTGATCACGGCGTTGCCCGAGAACGAACGGTTCAGCGTGCTTTATTACTTCAGCGAAGAAAAACCGGCTCTCTCTCCGGAGCGGCTTTCGGAGATCCTGCGGATGCCGGCGCTCAGCGCCGAAGAAAAATCATATATCCTGGATGACGCCAAATCCGCGTTTTCGCTGGCCTCCGCCGACGGGTTCATGGATCTTCTTACCTCGTTGCAAAGCGAGGGGGTGGAAGTTTCGGGAACGGCGGTTGCCTTCTGGCGATCCCAGGTCGGCAACGATTGGGAAGCCGCCCGGCCGGGATTTCTGAAAGCGGTGACGGAGGGATGGTTCGGCTCCTCGCCAATGCTGGAAGCGGCTTATACCTTTGCCTACACTCAGGGGTTGGAGCAATTGCCCCAATTGATCGACGCGCTGCCGTCGGAGCAACGCGCCCTGCCGGCCGCCTACCTTGCCGGCCGGCAAGCGCTGGAAAACCCTCAGGCCGCATTCGACCCGCTGCTCGACGAATCGCTGTCGGCAGACCAACGCCGACATTTGTGGGGCTGGTTGTTCAACATGGGCGAGGATACCGAAGGCCGGTCGCTGTCCTTGTTGCAGCGGCTGCCGGCGGAGTGGCAGCCCGAAGCCTTTGCCAAGCCCTACGTCACGTCCGCCAATGTGGAGGACTTCGCGTCCTTCGTCGCGGAAATGACCCGAGCGTCGCCTGAGTGGACCGAGCCCCTCACCGAGCACGCGAAGAAGATCGCCTCCGTGATGGCGGAACAACAACCCGCCGCCGCCCTCGCCTGGACCGACGGGCTGCCCGCCGGACCGGGCCGCGAGCAGGCCCAAGTCGCCGCCTTTGACAAATGGACTGGCCGGGACGCCGTGGCCGCCTCCGCTTGGCTCGCCGCGCGTCCGGCGGACGCGTCGCGCGATCCGCTTGCCACGGCGCTCGCCACGCGCATCACCACCAGCGATCCCGAAAGCGCCTGGCATTGGGCCGCCTCGATCGCAGATGAAACGACACGGGCGCGAGTGCAGCAATCGATCCTGCCCGTGTGGCAGGCGGCCGACCCGGAAGCCGTCGCCGCGGCCCTCGAAGGACGCTGATGACCCACCCGCTCTGGAGTGCGGACGGCTTGCCTCCGCTCTGGGAGATGAGGGGCTTGCCCCTCGCGGCGGGGCCCATTGACCACCCCCGCCACTCAACCAGCCTTTCCCGCCAATGCACCCACTCCCCCCTCACCGGCAAGCCGGTGAGCCGAAAAGCGGAGGCGAGCCTCCGCACTCCAAATCCTTCCCCGCTTCTGACAAAATTCTGACAAAAAATCTTTCAATAGCCACGTATCCTCAGGGAACCATGAACCACTTCATCCAAATGAAAATCCATGCCCTCGCCTTCGCGGCGCTGCTGCTCCCGGCCGGCGCCGAGGTTTCCCTGACCATCTACAACCAGAACTTCGCCGTGGTGCGCGACAGCGTGCCGCTGGACTTGCGGGCCGGCGTCAACCAGGTGAGCTACGCGCACACCACCGCGCACCTGGAGCCGGACTCGGTGATCCTACGCGACCGCAAAACGGGCACGGCGTTGCGCATTCTGGAGCAAAACTATCGCGCCGATCCCATCTCCTCCGGGCTGTTGCTGCGGTTGAACGAAGGCAAGGAGATCGATTTCCTGGTGCGCGAGGCGAACAAGCCGGACCGGATCGTGAAAGGGAAGATCATCCGCAGCGGCTACGTGCCGCACAACCAGGCGGCCATGCAGCGTTACGGCAACCGGTATTACCAAAGCCAGATGGCGATGGCTTCCGGCACCGCACAACCGGTGATCGAAGTGGAGGGACAATTGCGGTTCTCCCTGCCCGGCGAGCCGC
>CAZQUC010000614.1:0-2117 GCA_964596095.1 uncultured Enterobacteriaceae bacterium | reverse complement strand
CCATCGGAAAGATTCCGCGCCACGATTCCGCGACGACGCGTCAGGAAGCGGGCGTATGAAAGAATCCACCTCAGTTGATCCCTCTCCCCGCTGCCCCGGCTGCGGAACGCCGCTCGCCTCAGGCACGCTCGACGGCCTCTGCCCGGCCTGCCTGCTGGGTGAGGCGATGACACCGACGGAAGACCCCGCCACTTCCGACTCCCCCCGGCCCGTCGCCCCTTCATTGGAGGCCGTGCGCGCGGCCTTCCCGCACCTGGAGGTGCTCGGCCTCATCGGCTGCGGCGGCATGGGCGCGGTCTTCAAAGCCCGGCAACCGCAGCTCGACCGGCTCATCGCGTTGAAGATCATCCCGGCCGCGCATCCGGCCCACGCCACGGATTTCGCCGCGCGGTTCGAACGCGAAGGCCGCCTGCTGGCCCGGCTACACCATCCCAATATCGTGACGGTGCATGACTCCGGCCGCGCGGGAGATTTTTACTACCTCGTGATGGAATACGTCGAGGGCGTGACCCTCCGCGAGGCGATGCGCGCGGCGCGGTTCACCCCGGCGCAGGCGCTGGCCCTGGTGCCGAAGATTTGCGAAGCGCTGCAATACGCGCATGAGGAAGGCATCCTCCACCGCGACATCAAGCCGGAGAACATCCTGCTCGACACCCGTGGCCGCGTGAAGCTGGCGGATTTCGGCATTGCCAAATTGATGGCTCGGGAGCCGGCGGCCGCGCCCTCCGCCACAGAGCCGCCGCCGGTGGCTCCGGCGCCCGCGCTCACCCAGGCGGGCGCGACGCTGGGCACGCCGCACTACATGGCGCCCGAGCAGGCGGCGCGGCCCGAGGAGGTCGATCACCGCGCGGACATCTATTCGCTGGGCGTGGTCTTCTATGAATTGCTCACCGGCGAGCTGCCGCCCGCGCCCTTCGCTCCGCCGTCCTCACGCGCCGCGGTGGACCGGCGCATCGACGCCATCGTGCGGCAGGCGTTGGAAAAAGAGCGCGCCCTCCGCCAGCACAGCGCGGCGGAATTGAAAACCCAGGTGGAATCCGCGACGGCCTCCGGCGGGGAATCCTTGTCGGCCCGGCCCGCGGGACGATCCTTCCAAAGTTGGGAATACGTGTCGCGCCGTCATCTGTTCGGCCTGCCGCTGGTGCATGTGACGCGGGGAGAAGATCCCGCGACCGGAAAATGCCGCGTGGCGTGCGGTGTCATCGCCATCGGCGATGTGGCCAAAGGCGTCTTCGCCTTCGGCGGTCGCGCCTACGGCGGCGTGGCCTTCGGCGGCATCGCGGTGGGGGTGGTGGCCATCGGCGGCGTGGCGGTCGGGTTGATCTCGCTGGGTGGCCTGGCGTTGGCGCTGCTGCTGGCGCTGGGCGGGGTGTCGGTCGGCGCGCTGGCTGTCGGAGGGATGGCCATCGGCTGGCAGGCGGTGGGAGGCTCGGCCTATGGGTATGGCGTGGCTGGCGGCAGCGCCAAAGGCGTGCATGTGTATGGCTGGCGGCAGGAACTTCCCGACGTGTTGAAATTCCTGATGTTCCTCTCCCGACAAATGGTGATGACCAATTTGTTCGTGTGGGTGGCGGCCGTGCTGAGCGCGATCGGTCTCACGACGTGGGCCAAGGCCAAGGCCTTCGCCACGCTGGAAACGTGGCCCTCTGGCGCCCGCGTGGCGGAGCCCCGCTCGCCGTGGTGGGGCCGGGCGGGCGCGCTGTGCTGGGTGGCGGCCATCCCGTTTCTGTTGGGCAGCCTGGTGTGGCTCCATTTGCTCGGCCTGGAGCGCGGTGGCTGGCATCCGGCGCTCGGCGAAGCCCTGCTCGTGAGCGGCACCTGGCTGGGCGCGGTGTTGTTTCCCACGCTGGGGATCGGCTTCTCGTTGGTCGGCCAGGCGGGAGCGCGGCGGTCCGCGTCGTTGCCGGCCCCGCGTCGCGCGGTCAGCAAGCTCGCGCTGCTGCTGCTGCTCGGTCTTCCCTTGGCGGTGCTGGTGGCCTTTCCGCTCGCGGTGGTGACATACCTCTTCCTAGCTTGGGAGAAACCTTCCTCGCCGTCTCCCGCCCATGAAGCCTGGATCGCAGCCGCCCGACGAGAGGTCGAAGTGGTCAAAGCTCGGCATCAAGCCGGCGTGGCGA
>CAZQUC010000613.1:0-2128 GCA_964596095.1 uncultured Enterobacteriaceae bacterium | reverse complement strand
CGGCTCCGGCGGCCGCCGCCAAGCTCACCATTCTTTACGGCACGGAATCCGGCAACGCCGAGAAGCTGGCCGATCTCTCCGCCAAGGAAGCCAAGAAGCGCGGCTTCCTGCCCCTGGTGAAAAATATGGCCGACCTGGCTCCCGCGGCCCTCGCCTCGGTGGAGAACCTGCTCGTCATCGTCAGCACATGGGGGGAAGGCGATCCGCCGGAAACCGCCGTGCCTTTTCACAAGGAATTCATGAGCGGGGCGCTCGACCTGAAAAAGACCCGCTTCAGCGTCTGCGCCCTCGGCGACACCGCTTACGAAAAATTCTGCCAGATCGGCAAAGACTTCGATGCCCGGCTGGAGCAATTGGGCGCCACGCGGCTGGCCCCGCGCCAGGATTGCGATGTGGACTACGAAGAGCCGCACCGCCAATGGCTCGCGCAGGCGCTGGACAGCCTCGGCGCGGCGGCTCCCGGGGCGGCCACGCCGTTCAACGGCGCCGTCGGACCCGTGATCTCCGCCGCGGTGGAATACGGCAAGAAAAATCCTTTCCCGGCGCCCTTGACGGAAAAAGCCCGGCTCAGTGACGCGCGCAGCGCCAAAGAGACGTGGCATTACGAATTCTCGCTGGCCGGCTCCGGCTACGTCTATGAGCCCGGCGACGCCCTGGCCGTCATTCCCCTCAACGCGCCCGATGTCGTGGACCGCCTGCTCGCCGCCGCCAAATTGGACGGCGCCCAGCCGGTGGTCACCAAGACCCAGCCGGAGCCGCAGCCGCTGCACGAGGCGTTGCGCCGCGAGTATGACATCACCACGCTGTCGCGGAATATCCTCACCAAGCTCGCCGCCGTCGTTCCCTCCCCCCGCCTCACCACGTTGCTGGGCGACGAGCACAAGGAGGAGTTGAAAAATTATCTCTGGGGCCGCTGGATCATGGACGCGTTCAAGGATTTCGCGCCCGACGGACTCAGCGCCGAGCAATTGCTCGGCCTGCTGCGCAAACTCCCGCTGCGCCTGTATTCCATCGCCTCCAGCCTCGCGGCCCATCCGGACGAAGTGCATCTCACCGTCGCCTCGGTCCGGTATGAGGCCCACGGCGAGCCGCGCAAGGGCGTCGCTTCCACTTACCTCGCCGATGTGGTTTCGATCGGCGATACCGTGCCGGTCTTCGTCCAGCCGAACAAGAATTTCCGCCTTCCCGCGGCGGGGGACACGCCGATCATCATGGTCGGCCCCGGCACCGGCGTCGCGCCGTTCCGCGCCTTCGTCGAGCACCGCGCCGCCCTGGGCGCGACCGGCAAGTCGTGGCTCTTCTTCGGCGACCAGCACTACCTCCACGACTTTCTGTATCAGGTGGAATGGCAGGAGCACTTGGCCAATGGCGCGCTCAGCCGTCTCGACGTGGCCTTTTCCCGCGACCAGCCGGAGAAGATCTACGTGCAGCACAAGATGCGCGAGCGCGGCCAGGAGCTGTATGCGTGGCTCCAGGAAGGCGCGCATTTCTACGTCTGCGGCGACGCCTCGCGCATGGCCCACGATGTGCATGAGGAATTGATCGCCATTCACCAAACCCACGGCGGCCTCTCGCGCGACGCCGCGGAAGCCGCGGTGGAAGCCCTCAAGAAAGACCGCCGCTATCAGCGCGACGTTTATTGACCACTGATGTCGGAACTTTCCAGCTTTGTCCGCCCCGCCATGAACGCCTACGCCACCGCCCGCCGGTTGATCGACGCCGCCCACGCCGCCGATCCCGTCCGCGCAGACGACGGCCGGCCGGCTGAGTTGGTCTATGCCGACCGCGTGGAGGCGTGGGTGCTCCGGCTTCAACCCGAGGCGTCCGAGTTGTTGCGCCTGGCCGCGCGCTGCCAGCACCTCGAGCGCTGGAGCGTTCCCCGCGCATCCTTTCCGCTTGGTCGCGCCGGGTATCTGGCCTGGCGCGCGCGGCTCTATGTCACGCAGGCCGACCGCGCGCGGGAGCTGCTCCTCCAGGCCGGCGTGCCCGAGGCGGAAGCCGCCGAGGCGCGGGAATGGGTCGCCAAAGCCCAATTGAGGTCCAATGCCGGCGCCCAGTCGCTGGAGGACGCCGCCATCCTCGTCTTTCTCGAAAACGAAAGCGCCGCCTTCGTTGCCAAACATGCCGA
>CAZQUC010000612.1:0-2129 GCA_964596095.1 uncultured Enterobacteriaceae bacterium | reverse complement strand
CCGCCGGCGGCACGAACGTCTCCGCATCGAAGCCCTGCGGGGCGCGCTCGCCGAGATAGCTCTGGCCATCGGACGCGGGTTGCCAGAGCACGTTGCTGAATTGATCGTAAAACCAACCCTGCCCTAGATTTTGCAAGCCGCGGTAATTGGCGGCGTCGGCGACGGGGAAATCCAGATGCCGGATTTGCGTGCCTTCGGGCAAATTCAGCAGGCCGGTATTGGGCAGGCCTTTTTCGATGACGATGTCGCCGCTCCACGAGCCATCGCCGCCGGAGAGAATGAGGTCGTTTGTCGGGGGGACGGTCTCATTCCGGGAAGTCTCCGGCGACGACGGGGAGGGCGCGGAAGGATCGTCAGCGGCCGGAGGCGTCTCCGGTGGATTCTCCACGCCCTCCGCGATGCTTTCGGCCACGCGCTCGGAAAGCTGGAGCCGACCGGCGCGGGCCGCTTCCTCGGGATGGGCGGGATCGGTCATCTCCACGACCACGGTGCGGGAAAGACCGGGGCTGGGCTCGAAGCGCTGGTGATGCGCCTCGCGCCATTTTGCCAACTCCGCGCGCAGGCGCTCCACATCCTGTGGTGCGATGAGAGAGCGCTCGCGGCCGGTGGCACGGGCTCCGGTCAGCTTTTCCCATCCGGCGACGGGTTCTTTTCCCACTCCGGTCTCCGCCGAGGCAGGCGTCGTCCCGGTGGAAGCGCCCCTCGGCGTCGCCGTGGCTCCCGATGAAATGTCTCGCTCCGTGGCGGCGCCGGCGAGTCCGCCGTCTTGGAAAATACCACCCCACCGGGGATTGCCCAACCACAACGCCAACCCGGCCGCGGCCGCCCAGCCACCCCACGCAAACGGCACGGCCAGACCGGTCCAGCGGGACGAGCCGCGAGAGCTTTGCGACGGTGCAGCTTGAGCCGCCGCAATGCGCGCGCGGGCCGCCGCCAGCACCGCCCGGCTGGGCGCGGCGGCGGGCGTGGTTTCCGCCGCCAGACGGGCCAGCGTCACCGCGGCGATCACATCCACCGGCAAGTCCTCGCCCAAGGCATCAGGGATCGGCCCGGACGCTTCCTTCGCGGACACGGCCGGGCGGGCGTCAGGGCCGGATAAAGAGTTCGCAGGTCGTTTCATGGGGCGGATTCCTCCTCGGCAAGGGCGGCGCGCAATTTGTGAACGGCCCGACGCAGGCGGGCCTTGACCGTGCCCAGCGGCTGACCCAGGCGCGCGGCCAGGTCTTCGTGGGTCGTGGGTTGAAAAAGGGCGAAATCCAAGGCTTCGCGCTCCTCGGCGGTCAGCGCGGAGAGCGCGCGTTGCAGGTCGCTGCGGGTGCCCGGCACAGCGGGTGGCGCGGCAGGGTCGGTCGTGGTCGCGGACTCGGACACCAGCACCGGCCGACGCTGCCGCAGGCGCAAGCGGTCACACACCAGGCCGCGCGTGATCATCAGCGCCCAGGAAAAGGGCCGCGCTTTGTCCCGATCATACCCCGCCGCCTTTTCCCAAAATTTGACCAACGCATCCTGCAAGACCTCCTCCGCATCCTCCACACTGCCCAAGGCCCGCCACGCGTAGGCAAAGAGCGGGCGGTTCCAGGCCGCCCACACCTCATCCAGCGCCGCGACATCCCCCTCGGCCAAGCGGCGCAACAACGCCGCCTCCCCGTCCGCGGCTGTTGGCGCGGCGATTGGCGCCGGTCCGGACCAATCGGATGGGAGCGGGGGCATCATGCAACGATCAAGGGTGACACTGTGGATGGACATCGGAGAGTTCTCCTCCGTCCCTCATCCGCAGCTTCTCTCGGTTTGGATGCCGGCGAAGCGGAAATTTTTTGCGCCTACTGCCGTCGAGAGCGCCTCCGACCGCGACCATGGCCCACCACCACCCGGTCATACACCTTCAAAAAATTTCCAGATTCAAACGCGGGAAAGATCAAAAATGGGTTGCAATTCATATTTATTAAATCTATATCAAATAAGTGTTATTTAAGCCGTGCCCCCCGGACCTGTATGACCGCACCTCGCCGCCACCTTGCTCAAGGCGCTTTCCCGATCCCGGCCTGCCAACGACACATATCGAAAGCCCAGGTCATTATTTATTCAATATCAGCATGATCCATGTGACATCGTCAACGGGATCGTCCGGG
>CAZQUC010000611.1:0-2132 GCA_964596095.1 uncultured Enterobacteriaceae bacterium | reverse complement strand
CGTGGACGCGCAACTCCGCCGCGGCTTTTACCTCGTGCTCCTCCACTGGCCGGACGCGGAGGAGCTTGCTGCCCTGCGCGCGCTCTACGAGCAAACGAACGGCGACCTCACCGCCATCGCCACCGCCTTGTTGAATCTCGATGAAGCCCTCACCAAGAACTGACCGGAACGCAGCCTTCCAGGCCGTTTGGAGTGCGGAGGCTCGCCTCCGCTCTGCGGGGAGAGAGGCTTGCCTCTGCGGCGGGACAACCAGCGTGCCACCACAAGGCGTGTTCTTTCAAAAAAGGGGACGCTTTCGACGCTTCGCCAAACAACGACTCACCGGCAAGCCGGTGAGCGTGAGAGCGGAGGCAAGCCTCCGCACTCCATACATGCTTCCAAACTATATCTCTTTTCCATGCGTCATTCACCACACCCATGAATCTGCACACCCATCTCCAGCATGAAAACGCGCTGTCGCTGACACGCCGCTTCTTCCTGCAAAAAAGCACGGCCTGCCTCGGCGGCATGGCGCTGAATATGCTGCTCGGCCGAGCGGCCACCGCCGCCACCGCTCCAACCACGCCACTTATCCCCTCCCCTCCCCTGCCCGCCAAAGCCAAGCGCGTCATCTACATCCACCTCGCGGGCGCGCCGTCACAGTTGGAAACCTACGACTTCAAGCCCGACCTTGCCAAGCTCGACAACCAGCCGTGCCCGGACTCGTTCCTCAAAGGCAAGCGCTTCGCCTTCATCAAAGGCGTGCCGAAAATGCTCGGCCCGCAAGCCACATTCGCGCGCCATGGTCAGAGCGGCGCGTATTTCAGCGAGCACCTGCCGGAACTCGCCCGGCAGGCCGACGACCTGTGCTTCATCAAGAGCCTGTGGACCGAGCAATTCAACCACGCGCCCGCGCAGTTGCTGCTGCAAACCGGCAGCCAGCTCAAAGGCCGCCCGTGCCTCGGCTCGTGGGCGCTTTACGGGCTCGGCTCGGAAAACGCCGACCTGCCCGGCTTCCTCGTGCTGACCAGCGGCGGACGCAATCCCGACGCCGGCAAGACGGTGTGGAACAGCGGGTTCCTGCCCGGTGTTTTCCAAGGCGTGCAATGCCACGGCCACGGCGAGCCGATCCTCTTCGCCGCCAATCCCGAAGGCGTCTCGCGCGACCAGCGCCGCGCCGTGCTCGACACCCTCGGCGAGCTCAACCAGCGCACCGCGGAGGAATTCGGCGATCCCGAAACCCTGACCCGCCTCAGTCAATACGAGCTCGCCTTCCGCATGCAGATGAGCGTGCCCGACGCCACCGACCTCAGCCGCGAATCCACCGCCACCCACGAGTTGTATGGCACCGAACCGGGCAAGAACAGCTTCGCCAACAACTGCCTGCTCGCCCGCCGTCTCAGCGAGCGCGGCGTGCGCTTCGTGCAGCTCTACGATTGGGGCTGGGATGCCCACGGCGACAGCGAGGGCAATTCCCTCACCGGCGGCCAGGCGCGCAAGATGAGGGCCTTCGACAAAGCCGTCGCCGCCCTCGTGCGCGACCTCAAACAGCGCGGCTTGTTTGAAGACACCCTGCTCGTCTGCGGCGCGGAATTCGGCCGCACGCCCATGAAAGAAAACCGCAGCGGCAGCGACAACCCCTTCGCCGGTCGCGATCACAATCCCGGCGGCTTCACCATGTGGCTGGCCGGCGCGGGCGTGAAGCCCGGCCTCACCTATGGCGCCACCGACGAATTCGGCTACCAGGCCGTGCTCGACCGCGTCCACGTCCACGACCTCAACGCCACGCTGCTCCACCTCCTCGGTTTCGATCACGAAAAACTCACCTACTTCTTCCAAGGCCGGAACTTCCGCCTCACCGACGTGCATGGGCACGTCGTGAAGGCGGTGCTGGGGTGAGCGTGCCCGCGGGGAGCAACCGTGGAACTATTCGCCCGTAGCAGCTTTCAACATAACATCCTTTTGTTCACATTCGCGGGCTGTGCAGGCAACGATGGTGGTGATGAAGGCGCGCCGATAAATATCGTCCCAAGATTCCCGGTGAACGTGAATGCCATATCGGTCCTGAAAAGCGGAGGAAGCAACCTTTCCCAGCAAAGCGGACAATTCTTTCTCATTGGAAGTATGGGCGATCAACAGCAATCCACGCCTCA
>CAZQUC010000610.1:0-2136 GCA_964596095.1 uncultured Enterobacteriaceae bacterium | reverse complement strand
CGCGCTCATACCATTCCCGCGGGAGGCGGGGCGGCTCCTTCTCCCGGGGATCGCGCAGGGAGAACACCAACGGGCTCACCCCCTGGCGTTCCAATTCCCGCACCTCGCGCCAGCAGAAGGTCTGCTCGAAGCGGGGGAATCTCTCAAAAAGATAAGCCACATGGTGCACGCGCGCAGAGTGGCGGGAACGGCGCTCGCATCAAGCCCGGCGGCGGCGCTGCGCGCGATATTCCAGCAGCGGATGGATCATCACCGCGGCGCTGATCAGCAACACGCCGAGGAAAAACCCGGGATGTAGTTGCTTGTGCTCACCGAGGATCAGCGCGGCCAGAGCGATGCCATAGACCGGCTCCAGGTTGCACGCGAGATTGATCATGAAGACGGAGACCCGGCGCAGCAGCTCCACATACGCCGTGTAAGCATACACGGTGCAGACGCCGGCGAGCACCATCAGCCAGCCGAAATCCGGCGCGGTCGGCCAGTGCGCTCCGCCTTTGACCAGGAGCACGACGCCGCAAAACACGCTCGCGGCCGCCATCTGGTAAAAGGAAATGACGGCAAAATGGCCGCGTTTGGCGAACCAGCCGTTCAAGACCCCGAAGACCGCGCCCACGAAGGCCGCGGCCAGCGACAGCACGAACCCCAGCGACGCATCGACCTGGAAGCGCAGGATCAGCCACGCGGCCGGCACCATGAGCAATCCGAGCGCCAATTCACGCGAGGAAGGCCGACGGCGATAGAAGACCCATTCCAGCAGCGACGCCCACAGCAGCGTCGTGGGAAACCCCGCCAAGCTCACCGAGGCATTCGCGGCCTCGCCAGCGGCGAAAAACAAGATCCAATGCAGGCCGATGAGGCACCCCACGCCCGACCAGGCGGCGATCTCCCGCCAGCCCGCGCGCAACGACCCGGCGAGCCACACCCCCAACGCGCCCAGCAACACGGCGGCCAACGCGGTGCGCCAGACCACGATTTCCAGGGCCGGCAGTTGGATCAGACGGCCCAGCACCGCCGTCAATCCCCAGGCCAGCACCACGCCATGCAGCTTCAATTGGTCGAACACGCGCCGAGACTGGCCCCGGCCGGCGCGTTGGCACGAAAAAAATCATTACCCGGCGCCGGACCCGCGTTCTATACAGGGAGCATGAGCAAGACGATTCTGGCGTTTTTAGGCGGCCTCGGCCTCGGGGTCGTGGTGGTGTGGGGCCTCGCCGCTACCCGCTCGCATGACGTGGAGGCGGAAGCGGCGCGTCTCCGGGCGGAAATCACGCAGGAGCGGGAAACCACCGCCGCCGGGGAAGCCAAAGCCGCCGCCGAGCGCTCCCGGCTGGAAGCTGAACTCGCCGCCGCCCATGCCGAACTGGATGCCGCACGGGTGGCCGCGGCCCCCACCGCTCCCACCACGGAAGCGGCGGACGCCGAACAGAAGCGGCAATTCCAGGAAATGGTGCGCAAGGTCGGCGCGGGGCAGATCAAAGGCCGGCTCGAAGGCAAACTCGCCGCGCTCAAAGCCCGCCTGCACCTCACGCCGGAGCAGGAAGCCCAGCTCAAGGAAAAGTTGGAAGGCCAGGTCGAGGACATGCTGGCCGCACTCGACCGCTTCATGGCAGGACAAGGCGCGCCCACGGATTTCGGCAAGCTCGCCCGCTTGCAACGCGGCGAGTTGAGCGCGGAGGTCGAATCCCTGCTCACGCCGGAGCAGCGGGCAGGTTACGCCGTCTTCCAGGCCGAGGACCGCGCCAACCGCATCGAAATGAAAGCGAACGCGGAACTCATCGGCCTGCAATCCGCCGGGGGCATGACGCCCGAGCAGAAAGACCTGGCCTTCGCCCGCTTGAGCGAACTCGCCACTGTCGAAGAGAGCGTGGACTTCGACGCCATGCAGGACGCGGCGGCCATCCGCGCCTTCATGGACGACGCCGTGCAGAAACGCTACACCGCACTTCAGGACATCCTCACCGAGCCGCAAATGGAAATCTACCGCCAGCAGGTCGCGGCGCAGATGCAGATGCTTTCGCAATTTTTGCCGGCGCAGTAGCTGGAAGAGTTTTCAGCATTCAGCATTCAGTTTTCAGCGCGGGCGATGAGGCCTCGTGGCGGGGGCGTCCCGCCCACCGCGGGAGAGGATGCCCCGGC
>CAZQUC010000609.1:0-2160 GCA_964596095.1 uncultured Enterobacteriaceae bacterium | reverse complement strand
GCCTGGGGCACATAGCCGCCTTCATAATCGTGGGAGTATTTGTAGCCTCCCTCATGGCCGGGGACGTTTTTGCCCTTGAGATAAGTGGGCACGGCGAGGGTGCGGCCGGCGGCCATGTCCTGCATGGCGGCGCCGAGGCCGGCGTAGGCACTGTTGCTCTTCGGCGCGGTGGCGAGATAGACCGTGGCGTGGGCGAGCGTGATGCGTCCCTCGGGCATGCCGATGAATTCCAGCGCCTGTTGCGCGGCCACGGCGACGACGAGGCCCTGGGAATCGGCGAGACCGATATCCTCGCTGGCGAGGATGATGAGGCGGCGCGCGATGAAGCGCGGGTCTTCGCCGGCGTGCAGCATCTTCGCCAGCCAATAGAGCGCGGCATCGGGATCGGAGCCGCGCACGCTTTTGATGAAGGCGCTGATGGTGTCGTAGTGCGCGTCGCCGTCGCCATCATAGACGACGGTCTTTTTCTGCACGGATTCCTCGGCGACGGCGAGGGTGAGGGGGATGGCGCCAGTCTCGTCCGGCGGGGTGGTGACGACGGCCAGCTCCAGGGCGGTGAGCGCCTTGCGGGCGTCGCCGTCGGCCTGCACGGCGAGGTGGCGCAGGGCGGCGTCTTCGACGGCGAGCCGCCACCGGCCGAAGCCGCGCTCTTCATCGGCGAGCGCCCGGTGCAGGAGCGCCACCAGGTCCTCGGTTTCGAGCGGTTCCAGTTGGTAGACCTGCGAGCGCGAGACGAGCGGGCTGTTGATGTAGAAAAACGGGTTGTGCGTGGTCGCGCCGATGAAACGCACGGTGCCGCGCTCGATGTAGGGCAACAACACGTCCTGCTGCGCTTTGTTGAAGCGGTGGATTTCATCCACGAAGAGGATGGTCGCGCGTTTGCGCAGCCGCAGTTCGCCGACCGCGGCGTCGGCGGCCTGGCGGATGTCGGCGACGTTCGACTCCACGCCGCTGAGGTTGACGAATTTCGCCTTGGTGTGCCGGGCGATGATCTGGGCGAGGCTCGTCTTGCCCACGCCGGGCGGGCCGTAAAAAATCAGCGACGTGAAACGGTCGGCTTCGATGGCGCGGCGCAGCAGTTTGCCCGGCGCGAGCAGATGGCGCTGGCCGGTGTATTCGTCGAGCGTGCGCGGCCGCAGGCGGGTGGCCAACGGCACGGCGGCGTCCGCGCCCGCGGGGTCCGGGGGCGGGGAGGGAGCCGGGGGTGCCGAGGCAAACAATTCGTCCATACCGAGGCGGGAACGTCGCGTGACGGCGGGAGGATGCCACTGCCAAATCTTGCTTCGTGCTCCGCCGCTCAACCCCCGGCTGCTGCGGCTGATCCCATCCCTGCGAAGTCTGCTTGCGACATCATGGATTATTGTTCAGCATAATGTTAGACTCATTCTTTCGCTCGTTGCCGTCCAAGCAGCCTCCGCTCCCAAGCGGCCCAGCCCAATCCGCCACCATCATGGAAAAGCCACCTGCCTCCCGGCCGCCGGCCACTGGTTTCGTTCTCACCACTCCGCCTGCCCGCCAAGGAGGCGCAGTCGTCCCGCCTACCCGCTTCGCTCCAGCACAGCCTCGCAGGCGGGACGCCCGCGCCCCCTTCGCCATCGTCTGCGATCTCTTGCCCACCCGGCTCATCCCTCTGTTTCTACTCCTCGTCACCCTCACCGCCCCGCTGGCCCGCGCCCAGCAAGCCGGGGATTTCACCTACTCCAGCAACGCCAGCGCCATCACCATTACCAGCTACACCGGCGCGGGCGGCGCGGTGTCGATTCCCGAGACTATCGCGGGGCTGCCAGTGCGGACGATTGGAGACAGCGCATTCTACCACGAAACCGCACTCACCAGCGTGACCATCCCCAACAGTGTCACCTCCATCGAACTTTATGCGTTCTCTGGCTGCACAGGCCTGACCAGCGTCACCATTCCCGACAGCGTCACCTCTATTGGATTCGTGGCGTTCTCTGGTTGCACGGGTCTGACCAGCGCGACTATTGGCAACAGCGTCACTTCCATGGAAAGTTATGCGTTCGCTCGCTGCACGGGCCTGACCAGCGTGACCATTCTCAACGGCGTCACTTCTATTGGAGATAGTGCGTTCCGATACTGCACCAGCTTGACCAGCGTGATCATTCCCAATAGCGTCACTTCTATTGAAGATGGTGCGTTCTC
>CAZQUC010000608.1:0-2163 GCA_964596095.1 uncultured Enterobacteriaceae bacterium | reverse complement strand
GCGTTTCGGCGGGCAGGCGGCCACTTGGCGGCAGAGGGGCAGCCGGGCGGTGGCGAAATTACGGAACCGCCTGGCCCGCCGTGGCGTCGAGGTCACGACGGTGGTGCTGGTTTCCGGCCTGAGCGCCGCCTTCACCAAAACAGCCCCGGCCGCGGTGGTTGTTTCCCTCGCCACCACGCCTCTGCAAATCGCCGCGTCGCTCCCCTGGAGCACTCTCGCACTTCACACTTTGCACACCATGAAAATCAAACAATCCGTCATCGTTGCCGTCGTTCTCGCGACGGCGTTGGTTCCGTTGGGCTATCAGGCCGTGGCCGTGAACCGGGCCAAAGCGAGTGTCCTCGCGCTGGAAACAGCCGTCGGTGCCCTCGAAGCCGCCGCGGCAAGAACTTTGGCCACACCAGGGAAACCCGGTTCTCTCACGGCGGCCTTTTCCGCCGCACAAGGGAAAAATCCGCGTGATGCGTCCGGCCCTGGCATTGACCTCCATGCGCTGGCCAAGCTGATCGCCCAAGGTGAGGAGGCCAATCCGATCGAGATAGTTAAAATCCAAATGCAGCTCAATGCCATGAATGTCGAGGCGCTCGACGCGCTACTCTCCGCGGCGGAGACGCTGGAATTCCCGCCGGACCAGCGCCGTCAACTCTACGAAAAGCTGCTGCAGGTGCTGCGGGACAAAGATCCGGCCCGGGCCACCGCGACGGGGATGCGGCTGGTGGAGGGCATGTCAGGCGCGGACGCCAGGCTTTTCTGGATGAATCCATTGCCGAATACGCTCCGCGAATGGGCCCAGCGGGATCCCGCCGCCGCGCTGGCATGGTTTGAAAGCCAGCGCGCAGCGGGAGCGTTCGAGAACAAGAGTCTGGCGGAAGATGACCTCACCGGGTGGATGGCGGCCGGGCTTTTCACCGGCTCGATGTGGGGCGGAAACAGAGAGGCGGGTCTGGCGTTTTTTAACTCCCTCGATGAGGGGGCAAAGGCGATGTCGTTGCGGCGCTTTGGAACGTCCAACAAGGCCGGTGAGGATATGGGCTTGATCTTGGAACTGTCCGCGGGGCTGAGTTCTCCAGAGGTGAAAACCGAGGCGCTGTTGGGAGCGGTTTCAAGCCTGGGACGGACGGGGCTCGATCAGGCCGGTGACTTCATCGCCCGAGCCGGGTTGCCACCGGCCGAAACGCGCAACCTGCTGCTCACCGCCGCCACCGCGCAATTACGCGGGCATCAGGCGGATGTTGACGGCACCGTGACATGGTTGCGCGGGCAGGCGCCGGCGGGCCAAACGGAAAAGGCTATCGGTTATTACCTGGGCGAAGCGGCATTCACCAATCATACCGCCATCAAAGAGCGGGTGGATACCGAGATCGCGGCCGGCGCCTCGGCGGCTTTTCTTGGGGCCTTCATCCGCAATGCCGCGCACCGCACGAGCACCATGGAATTGGCCGCCAGCTATCTACCGCAATTGACAGATCCGGCGGAGCGTTCCCGCACGCTGCGCGAGATCCAGCAGGGCCACTACGACGTGGCCCGGGCCGCCGCGATCCAGGCGGGAGTGTCAGCCGGTGAGCTGGATGCCGCCGCCCCCGCGAAGTGAACCGCCAGCCCATCCACAAGCCCACATGCCTCAAACCATGAAACGCACGCTTCTCGTTGTCGCTGCCGCCACGCTGCTTATCGGATGCTTCCAATGGTGGCAGCTCGGAACATTGCAGAAGCGCAGCGCCCTGTTGTCAGATCGGATTAGTAAGGCCCGGTCCACTCTCGCCGACCCGCATAAAACACCTTCATCGGAGAGCGCGGGCAACGCGGCTGGCAAGGTGATAGGTGAGGGAGCCTCTGAAGTGCAACCGCTCGAGGTGGATGAATTCTTCGACCTCGCGGGCGAAATTTCCCTGCTGGGGAAACAACTCTCCGCGGGAGATGACCGGACAGAGTTCCGGAAAAAAATCGTGGCGCTCATTTCCCGGCTGCCCGCCACGCCTCTCCCGGAACTTAAAGCCATCATGGAAAGACTGGATGGATCGGACATCGATGCGGAAGGCAAACAGCAAGTTTCCACGGCGATCATCAATCTGCTCGTGGAGGCGGACCCGGCGGCCACCGTCAATTATGCGCTGAGATACCAGGCGAAACCCGCTGTCGTGGAGTCGGCGCTCCGGAAATGGG
>CAZQUC010000607.1:0-2165 GCA_964596095.1 uncultured Enterobacteriaceae bacterium | reverse complement strand
CGGCTCAGGGCCGCGGCCAGAAAAAAAGGATCACCAGCAGGAGAAACGGCACGAGACACCAGAGCGCGAAGAGCCACAACGAGCGCTCGTTGACATCCTCGCGGTCATCCGGCAGCGCGGCGATGAAGCCGCTCAGCGCTCCGACGAGCACCACGACTTCGAAGACATCGAGACGCGGGCCGGAGCCGGGGTGCCATGGCAGTTCGCCCGCCCTTGCCGCCGCGCCCCAACACAGGAGCACTCCCAGCCAAGCCAGGCTGGAGAGCGTCCAGGCGGCATTGCGTTTGCGTCGCTCGAAGGGCCGGTTTCTCATGGAAAGGGAGGTTGTTAGCCGTGCGAGCCAAGGGCGCAAGCCGCTTGTCGGGGCCAGCGTAGGTGTTGGGCGTGGTGATCGAGCTCTTGGGAAACGCCATGGAAGGCGAAGTCTCTGGAGTGCGGACGGCTTGCCTCCGCTCTGCGGAAGTGAGGGGCTTGCCGCTCGAGGCGGGGGGATCGGTCAGCCCTCGCCGGGGCGCCTCCCGTGGGTTCTGTCCCCTTCCCTCCGCTGCCGACTCACCGGCAAGCCGGTGAGCGCGAAAGCGGAGGCGAGCCTCCGCACTCCAGGATGGATTCTCGAACCCTTTTTACTTTACTGCAACGCGCCGGGGCCGCAGTGATCGAAGATGGCGCGGCTGCCAAGGAAGGCGGCGGGCCATTCGGGGGCGGGACGATCGTCGAGCCGCTGAACCTTCGACGCGATGGTGGCGTCTTCGGGCTGGGTATGCGCGATATTCACGGGCGTGCCGACGCGCACCAGGTTGAAGAACTTGGACGACACTTTCCAAGGCAAGCGGATGCAGCCATGGGAGGCGGGATAGGGATGGACCCAGCCGCCGTGGAACCCGTAGGCGCTCTTGATCTCGCACCAGTTGGGCATCGGATAGCCCGCGCCGGGTTGCGAGATCCGGCGCTTGCCGGCCTCCTTGCGCGTGATGCGGAAAGTGCCGCGGGGCGTGGGATCTTTCGCCGTGCCCACGCAGGCGGCCGTGGCCATCAGCAACTGGTCCCCCTCCTTCACATACACGGTCTGGGTGCTGAGGCTCACCGCCACCCGGACATTCGCCGGGTTCGACGGACGCTTGGCCACCACGTCGTAATGGCCGTAGCGGGCGGCGGTCGTGGTCGGTTTTTTCACCGACGCGCAGTTGGAGAACGCGAACGCCACCCCCAGGCAGATGGAGGCGAAAACGGTGCGCTTGAGAATGAGAGCAAGGTCTGTGGTCTTCATGGAGCCGCTCATTGTGCATACGATGTGCAAATGCTCAACCAACAATTGTCGGGAAAACGTGACTATTCTGCGAGTCAAAATTTGTCGCACCGCGCGGTCCGGTTCGGGGAATCTCCCGATACGCCAACTCTCCAAATGCCGGTGGCGGCGCGCGGCCGTCATTCCTAGGTTTGATCCTGGATGAAAACCCGTCTGCTTTCCTTGGCCTGCCCGCTCTCCCTCAACCACCTCATCAGCCGTCCCGACGCGAAAGACCTCGCGCGCCGCGTGGTCGTGGCGGTCCTGCTGCCGCTCTGCCCGATAGCCGCGCAAACGACGCCGGCTCCCGCGCAAAAAATCCTCGCGCCCGGCGAGGCGTATCAACCGCGCGACACGCAACCGCCGGGCTCGCCGCCGCCCACGCCGGCGGAAGCGGCCGCATCCATCACCGTGCCGCCGGAGTTGCAGGTCACGCTCTTCGCGGGCGAGCCGGACGTGCGCCAGCCCATCGACATGAAGATCGACGACCGCGGCCGCGTCTGGGTGTGCGAGGCTTACTCTTACAAAGAATGGCAGGAAAAGGGCGAGGACCGGATCGTCATCCTCACCGACCATGACGGCGATGGCGTGGCGGACGAGCGCCGGATTTTCCGCGACGGCTTCCACCAACTCAGCAGCGTGGAATTCGGCTTCGGCGGCGTGTGGGTGTTGAGCGCGCCGAATTTGTATTTTTTCGCCGATCGAGACGGCGACGACGTGCCCGACGGTGAGCCGGAAATCATGCTCGACGGTTGGACCACCAAGGGCACGCACAATGTCCCGAGCGGCCTCGCGTGGGGGCCGGACGGCTGGTTGTATGGCCGCCATGGCATCGTCGATCCCTCGCGGGTCGGCCCGCCGGGCGCGGCGGAAAAGGATC
>CAZQUC010000606.1:0-2169 GCA_964596095.1 uncultured Enterobacteriaceae bacterium | reverse complement strand
CGGCCCAGCAGACCGGCCACGCTCACCATCAGCAACATCCCCGCGGCGGGTTCCGGCACGGAGGCGATGGTGGCGGTGAGCGTGATGTCGATGGAACCCAGCCCGGTGATGGAACCGGCGTTTTCGCTGAGGGGATCGAAGCGGAATGACTGGCTGTAAACACCTGGCGCGAGCGCGTCGCTGTCGAGGCTCAGGGACAACAACACCGGCGAGGCTCCGGCGGCGAGGCCCGTGAAGGAGCCGGCGCCCGTCACGCTGAAATCCGTGAGGCCGGCCAGATCGAAAGAGCCGCCCAGCGTGTCCTGGAAGTCGGGGTCGAACAACGTGTTCCCGATGCCGAGATCGAACAGGATGACGCCCGAGCCGCTGACCCATTCGCCGAAATCCACCGTATAGGCCGTGGCGCTTCCGCTGAGGACGCCCCCGCCCCCTTCATGGATCAGCGCCGCTTCCGCGTAATAATTCACCTGACCATTCACGTTCACCGTTTGCGGCGCGAGGGTGGTCAGCCCCAACCCGCTGCTGCCCGTGCCATCGGAGGTGAGGGCGAGGGTGGCCGTGCCGCTGATGGCTCCGGCGGCGGTGGTCACGAGGCCCACTTGCAGGCTGGTGCTGTCGGTCGAACCGGGGGCCAGTTGCGTGACCGAGCCGCTGGTGGTCAAACCGGTCGTCACGCCGGTGAAGACCGCGTTCAGCGTTTCGCTGTAGCCATCCGCGGCGGCGGTATTCGCAATCGTCACGGTCTGCGGCGCGACCACCTCGCCGACATGGACGATGCCGAAAGACACCGGCTCGGGCGTGTGGGCCGAGGGCTGGGCATAGCGGAAAACCGCGCCGGTCACGTTCACCGTTTGCGGGGCCAAGGCCGTCTGCCCCAGGCCGCTGCTGCCCGCGCCGTCACTGACGAGCGTGATCGTGGCCGTGCCGTTTTTCGATCCCGCGGTGCTGGTGTCAATCCCCACCGCCAGCGCGCCGGAGTTGGTCGCTCCCGGCGCGAGCAGGGAGAAGCTGCCGCCATTGGTGGTCACCCCGCCGGTGGCCGAACCGATGCTGGCGTTCAAGGCTTCGGAAAAACCGTCGTTGGGCACGTCATTGGTCAGCGAGAGTGTTTGCGAAGGCGCGGCATCGCCGACGTGGAAGTTGCCGAGGGCCACCGGCTCGGGCGTGTGAGCCGTCGGCGAAGCGTAGCGATAGGCCGCGCCCGTGATCGACAGTGTTTGCTCCGCGACGTTGTCGAAGTTGTTGCGCAGATGCACCGCCTGGCCCGTGAGCGCCCCGGCCGTGGTGGCGTTGAAGGTCACCGCCAGATCGCCGGTCTCCGCGCCCGGCGCGACCGGACCGAAGTTCGAGGCCGTGACGCCCGTGCCGCTCAGTCGCGCGTCGGTGAGGTTGCCACCATTGACCGCCGTTTGCACCGCGCCGCGCAGGCTGGGACCGGTGGTGCCGGCATTGTTGACGCGATAATTCTCCGTGACCGTGTCGCCCACATGCACGTTGCCGAAGGCGAGAGTGGGCGCGGCGGTGGTCCCTCCGGTGAGGGTGGCGCCGGTCACCGCTTGCGTGACATCCCCCTCCGCCAGAATCTGCCCACTGCCGCTGACATTGGCGCGCGGCGCGAAGTCGTTCCCGACGCCGAAATTCGCGTTCGTGTAATCGACGCCCACGAGAAAATTGTTGGACCCGAGGTTCAAGCTGCCCGGCGTCGTGCTGTGGTGGATGAGGTGATCCGCGCTGCTGTTGCTGCTCCCGCCGCTGAGGTCGAGAGTGCTGTCGGGATCGACCTGCACCGTGCCGCTGCCGCCCTGGATGCCGTTGGCGAACGCGAGCGTGCCGCCCACTGCGCGGATCGTTCCGCTGTTGGTCGGCCGCACCGCGATGGAGCCGAAGCCGTAAATCTCGCCCGTGGCCGCATTGGCCAGCGACGGCGCGTCCAGCGTCCCGCCGCCCAATTCCACGGTCCCGCTGTTGGTCAGCGCGTTCTCCGCCGTGAATCCGCGCCCACCGGTTATCCGCAGCGTGCCGGCGTTCTGTTGCAGCGTTTGCTCGAGCGTCGAGCCGGCTCCCTGGATGATCGAACCCGCGCCATGGAGTTCCAGCGTGGCGGCATTGGTCTGCACCGGGCCGTCGTTGAAGACCAGCGCCGCGCCGGTTTCCGCGCGATAGGTGCCG
>CAZQUC010000605.1:0-2185 GCA_964596095.1 uncultured Enterobacteriaceae bacterium | reverse complement strand
GGGTGAGCGGCGGTGTTGCCCGATACCATTGATTTAAGACATTTTTACAGAAGGAAAGGAAGGAAGGGAAGGTTCTTCCGCCCGATTTCTTTGCTTCCTTCCCTTCCTTCTGTTCGAACCCGGTTTTGATTGGCGGTATTGGCGGGGTTGCCCGCGCCCCGTGGCCGGCTACTCTGGCCTTTCGCTTCACATGGCCAAGACCACCGCCATTTTGCTGCACCGCCGGCGTCTCACCGAAACGAGCCTCATCGTTTCGTGGTGCTCGTGGCAGGATGGCTTGCTGCGCACCGTGGCCAAGGGCGCGCTGCGGCCACGCAGCCCCTTCGCCGGTCGGCTGGATTTGTTCCTGAGCGCGGAGATCGATTACGCGCCCAGCCGCCGCTCCGACCTCCACACGCTGCGCGAATGCGTGGTCATCAACCACCGGGTGAATCTCCACGAGAGTTGGCGGCGCGTGCTCGCCGCGTCGTATTTCGTCAAACTCCTGGAACTGGTGGCCGAGCGCGACACGCCCGTGCCGGAGCTAGCGGACCTGCTCGCCCGTGCGCTGGATTTCCTCGACCGTCAGGACCCGAACTGGCGCGCGGTCCTGCATTTCGAGCGCGAACTGGCCCGCGCGCTCGGCATCCATTGGGACCATGGCGGCGCGGCCATCCAAGCGATCCGCACCGTGTATCATCAGGTGCCCGCGTTGCGGGGGAAACTGGCCGAAGCCCTCACCGCCGACGCCGACGCCGGCGCGGGGTGATCCAAGAAAAGAACGCGCGCTCGCGCAAATTTTTTGAACGGCGTCCCGGTCCGGATGTCCTCACTCAAGATCATTTGTCGCCATTTTAATCAATCACCTTAATGAATCAGTTATGAAAAAGACCTGGATTTTGCATGGGGCGTGGCTGGTGCTGGCCGCCGGGGCCTTCGCCGTCGGCCGCCTGAGCGTCAATCCCGCCGACTCGACCTCCACCGAGACCCGCCATGTCGCCGGCGTGGGCGCGCCCCCCGCGCTCGGGGGCGGGAAAGCCGGCGCGGCCGGGGCCGCGATTTCCGACGAGGATAACCCGCAGGCATGGGCGGCGGCATTCCGCGGCGCCGATGGCACGATTTCGCCGGAAAAGATTTCCCTCGCCATGCTCGACGCGCTGCGCGACAACGACCAGGCGCAGTCGATGATGAAATTCTCCCAACTGCTCAAGGAACTCACGCCGGAAAACGCCGCCGCCGCGTTCAAGACCGTCCGTGAAACGGTCACCGGCTTCGAGGCCATGCGCTACCTGCCGATGCTGAATTACGCCTGGGGCGCGATCGATGGGGAAAAAGCGCTGGCCGCGATGAAGAATCTCAACGGCCCGGAGGCCATGTTCGGCAATGCCTCGACCCTGGCCGGCTATGCGAGCGAAGATCCGGAAGCCGCCAGAAAGTGGCTGGATGAAAACGCCCAGAACAGCGAAGGCCGCGGCCCCGACCGCGGGTTCCTCGAACGCGCCTATCTCGCCGGATTGGCCCGCAAGGATCTCGACGAAGCCCTCCGCTACGTGGAGGCCCTGCCGCAAGACCAACGAGCGGGTTACATGAACATGCTCGTCGAGCAGAAAATCAAAAGCGGCCTCACCGCCACCGCCGACTGGGCGTTGTCGCTCAGCGATCCCGCCATGAAAGCCAGCGCCTTGGACCAGGTGGCCCAGCAATACGCCCGGCAGGACGTGGCCACCGCGGCCAACTGGGTGAAGATGTATGCCGGCGAATCGTTCGGCAAAGATGCCATCGCCGCCGTGGCCCGCGAATACGCCAACCAGGCCCCGGCGGACGCGCTGAAATGGGCCGCCACCCTGCCCAACGGAGAAAGCCAGAACGAGGCCTATGGCCGGGTCTTCAACGAATGGGGCCGCTCGGATCCCACCGCTGCCAGCGAGACGCTCAACTCGCTGCCCGCCGGCACCTCGAAGGACCAGGCCATCAGTTCCTTCACGCGCAGCATCGCGCGGGAAAACCCCGAAGACGCCATCACCTGGGCCAACACTATCGGCGACACCACTTCCCGCGAAGCCGCGCAGATCGAGGTCGTCCAACGCTGGCGCTTCACCGACGCCGACGCCGCCAACCAGTGGGCCGCGACCAATCTCTCCGCCGAAGCCCAACAAAAAGCGTCCCAGCCGCCCCAAGGCCGCGGCTTTGGGGGCTTCGGTTTCGG
>CAZQUC010000604.1:0-2190 GCA_964596095.1 uncultured Enterobacteriaceae bacterium | reverse complement strand
TGCCGTAGAGCGTGTGCGAATTCGCCTGCTCGATGCCGCGCAGGGCGGTTTGGAGCGCTGGGCCGACATTCACCGCGAGTGCCCGCACATCCCGCCAATGGCATCCCTCCGGCACTTGAAAGCGGTAGTTTTCCGGAAACAACGCGGCTTCCTCATCACCATCGAACTCCTTCAACGCCGCCTTGTGCTCTTCGTCATGGACATCCGAGAGGCGTTTGAAGAATAGGAGCGGGAAGAGGTAGGTCTTGAAATCCGCCGCATCGACCGGCCCCTTGAGCAGCCAGGCCGCTTTCCAAAGGTGGGATTCGAGTTGAGCAAGGGAGATCATCATGCGGTCTCGCTTCGGTGCGGGTTCGATGGTCCGGCGAGGCCCACAACCGCTTCGCCGCAAGGGCCATGTCACGCGGTGGAAAAGTTTGCGACGTGCTCAGGAGATTTGATGATGAAAACTAAAACGGATTGAATGTCAATTCAATCCACCTATTCCTCGCCTTTCGCCCACAGCGTTCGACCGCGAGGACGGCCGTTGGCTCCCCACGTCCGGCGATTGGCCTTCCGTTGTCTAAGTATTCCAACATCAGGGCAGCGGCACGTTCGGGGTGCGCCCGGTGGAGCGCTTGGGAAAATCGTCGGCATGGTTCTTTTGGCAGAGGCGTGGGGGCCGGTGTAGGCTGCGGCGCTTTCCTTAAGAAAAACTCCGTTCATGCACCGTTTCATTCTTTCCGGAGGGCTGGCGCTGGCCGGTCTCCATTGTGTGGTGGCCGCGCCACCGGTCACCCGAGGTCTGGTTGTGTCACTGGACGCCACGGAGCAGCCGGCCTTGCGGCAGCAGGCGAGCCTCCCCCCTCTGGCGGACGGGCGGGTGCTGGAGCGCTGGCTTGATGACCGGGCCGACGCACCGTCTGCGCGGCAAGTCTTGCCCGCCGCGCGGCCGCAATTCCGCACCGACGGCACGGAGGCGTTCGTGCGCTTCGATGGCCAAGAGGACTTTCTCGCGCTCAACGGGCCGCGGCGGTTGGGAGCGGAAGCGACGGTCTTCGTGCTGGCCGCGCCACGGGGGAATTCCGGCGGATTCTCGGCGATGTTTTCCACGGCGGCGGCGGGGCAGAATGACTACACCAGCGGGCTGAATCTCGACTTCGGCCCGCAGCCCACCGAGCGGATGAGCGTGCTGAACCTGGAAACCGCGGGCGCGTCGGGCTTCCGCGACTGGCTGCTGGCGGAGGGATTTTTCAGCGTGTCGGCGGAGCAGAATTTCGACAGCTTCCATGTCTTCACCGTCCGCTCGAAGATCGGCGAAAAAGGCAACGAGCTGTTTCTCGACGGCATTCCGGTGGGTGTGGGGCGGCGGCTGGAATCGACCATCGGGCTGGATGAGATGGTCATCGGCGGGCGGCTGCTTTCGCATGATGGCGGCGAGCCGCCGTTTCCGCAGGGATTCTTCCACGGCGACATCGCGGCGGTGCTGGTCTATGACCGCGCGCTGGAGGACGCGGAGCGGGAGAAGATGGAGCAAGCGCTTTTCGCCCGCACGCCCGCGTTGAACGCGCTCGCCGCCGGCCGCGCGGGTCACGCGCTGGAGGTGTTGCGCGATCCGCCGCCGGTGCAGATGCTGGCGCCGGGATTCAGCGTGCGCGAGCTGCCGCTGGAGTTGACCAATATCAACAACCTTCGCTACCGCCACGACGGTGTGCTGGTGGCGCTCGGCTACGATGGGCGCATTCACCTGCTGCGCGACACGGACGGCGATGGGCTAGAGGACCAAGCGGCGATCTTTTGGGATCAATCGCCGCTGCGCGGGCCGTTGGGGATCGAGTTGCTGAAAAAAGGCGACCCGCGCGGCGAGGGCGTCTTCGTGGCCAGCAAGGGCAAGGTCTCGCTCATTCTCGACAAGGACCGCGACGGGCGTGGCGACGAGGAAATCATCGTGGCCTCGGGCTGGAAGGAAGTCTTCGCGGGCGTCGATGCCACCGGCATCGCCATCGATCCGAAAGACGGCTCGCTTTATTACGGCATGGGCGTGGCGAATTTCGCCGGCGCTTACTTGATCGATCCGAAGACGGGCGAGGCGGGCTATCGGCTGGACAATGACCACGGCACGATTCAGCGCGTCTCGCCGGATTTCAAAAAACGCGAAACCATCTGCACCGGCGTGCGCTTCGCCTGCGGGCTGGCCTTCAATAAAGAGGG
>CAZQUC010000603.1:0-2207 GCA_964596095.1 uncultured Enterobacteriaceae bacterium | reverse complement strand
CGCCGGGATGCCGCCGCCTGCGGCGTGCCGCCGGGCCAGATCCACGATGAGGGCGCGTCCACCGCGGAGGACCTGGGGCGGTATTATTCGTATCGGCGGGAAAAAGGGCGCACCGGGCGGATGTTCGCGGTGCTGGGGATTTTGTGACAGGGCCCAATCGGTCATCGGCGTCAGGTTAAGGATTGAACCCCCGATGAGCAGCCATCACAGCATCAACCACGGAGTGGTTGCCCGTGAATAGCCGGGGGTCGAAGCGAAGCGCAGACCCCCGGAGGACCGGGCCCAACGACGCCAACCCCGGAGGAGTTGCCCAATGCGCGCCGGGCGTCATCGTGCCTCATGCCTACCTATACCGATATTTCCTATCACATCGTGTTTGGAACCAAGAACCGGACCTGTGCTCTCGACAAAGCCCGACGGGAAGATCTGTATCGTTTCATCTGGGGCATCATCCAAAAGCGCGATTGTCATTTGTATCGCATTGGCGGGATCGAGGATCATCTTCACATTCTGACCTCATTGCATCCTTCCGTGACTCTGGCGGATTTGGTGAAGGACATTAAGACCGCCTCCTCCGCCTGGATCAAGGGCCAGCGGGTATTTCCGTGGTTCGAGCACTGGCAGGAAGGCTATGGGGCTTTCACCGTGGCGAGCGAGGCCCGTCCGGCCTTGATCGAGTATATCAAGAATCAAGAACAGCATCACACCGCCGTGTCGTTTGTGGAAGAATACAAGCGATTGGTCGAATCGGCTCATTTGCAATGGGACGCCAAGCATCTGCCCTGAGCGAGCCGCACCATCAGCAGGCCGATCCTCTGTAGTCATCAATTCCGGTTGCATGGTCTGTGAGTTCTTGACCAATCCCGGAAGAATCACGACGAACCCCAGGGGTTGTCCGATGCAGAGAAGACGGAGCCGGGAGCAGGACGCCAGGAATGAAAAGTTCGCACCGTGCGCATTGGCCAACCCCTATCGGGGTTGACACCGTTGGGGTCGATCATCCGGGGGTCTGCGCTTCGCTTCGACCCCCGGCTATTCACGGGGAACCCCTCCGGGGTTAAAGCGAGAATTCCGACTTCATGCCGCCAGCCTTGAAAGCCTCGGCTATTCATGAAAAAACCCTCCGAGATTAAAGTCCTTGTTGTTCAGCGACATCAAAGCTCTTTCACAATCAATAACGCAAGACACAAATACCTCTCTTAACCTGATGCCATATGGGGCCTATTCAGTCGGGTGCGGTGGCGGCCGCTCGGCCGAGGCGGAGGGCCTCGTCTTCGGTGTGGTATTGCCGGTAGGGCGCGATGGCGACGCGCTCCGGCCGGCGGGCGTCGGTGAAACGGCCCCAGGCGTCGAGGCGCCCGCGCAAGGCGGGGTCCGCGGTTTCGAGGCAGCGCTGCAAGGGCGAGGCGGCGGCGTAGTTGTCGGCGAGTTGGTCGAAGGGGCCGTCGTAGTAGTCGTTGCGGGCCACCGACTGGGCGCGCACGGCGACCAGCTCCAGCCGGGGCGGAGTGTCTCCGGAAACATGAAAGACAAACCCCGTGCGGCGTCCTTGCCGGAGGCCGGGAGCCAGTTCGCGCCAGTGCTCGGGCACGGGTTCGGTGTCGTCCAGCAGCCAGCGGAACCGGCGCGCGGGTTCATCGAAGAGCAGCCAGAAGCGCAGCCCGCTTTCATCCGCGGTGCGCATGATGAAGGTCTCGCTGGCGCGCAAGGGAAACCCGGACGGGAGTTGTTGCTCCAGTTGGTGGAGGCGGAAGACGACCGACTTGCCGGCGTGGGTGCCGATCCACTCGAAGTCGTCCTGGCCCCGCTGCAGCACGGGGAACACGGCCGCGGTCTTCAAGCGCGCGGCGTGGTCGCGGCCGGGAAATTCCTCCCACTCGGAAGCGGCGAAATGGAGTCGGCCGTGCTCGCGGTCGCCCGGCGAGAGCCGCAGATTGCCCCGCCAGTCGCGGCCGTCGGCGGCCAGTTGCCAATAGACGTAGTTTTCCGTCGGCCAGACCGCGATCTCGTCGGGTAGCGCGGCCCAGACTTGCGCAAAGAGAGCGTCGGCATCGACGGCGGCCGGGGTGTGCCAACCGGCGAGTTGGTCAGTGTGGAGGCGCACCGGGGAAGGGAGATCGGCGGCAGCCCCTCCGGCGAGCGCCAGCAAGAGACCCGCGCTATAGATCTGTGGTGCGCTCATGGTTGGGGTGCGGGATGGGCCGTAT
>CAZQUC010000602.1:0-2225 GCA_964596095.1 uncultured Enterobacteriaceae bacterium | reverse complement strand
AGCCACGGGGAAAAGACCTGGCTGTGGGCGCGGCGCCACCCCGCGGCGGCGGCGGCCGCGGTGCTGGTGCTTGCGCTGGCCATCGTTTCGACCATCGCCGCGGTGCGTCTCCGCTCCCAGCGCGACGAGATCAACCACAACCTGGCCCGCGCCTCGCTTTCCGAAGCCCGCGCCCGCCGCGGCACCGTGGAGGCGGACCGGCGTGCCCAGGGCCTTGCGGCGCTCGCGGAAGCGGCGCGCATCGCCCCCTCGCCCCGCGCGCGCGATGAAGCGATCGCCACGCTCGCCCAGCCGGAACTCGGCCCGCTGGAATCATGGCGTGATTACGTTCCGGAGATTTGTCCCTATCCACGCTCCGTCTCACCGGATGGTTCCCTCCTCGTGATTTTCAGCGCCGGCGCGGAGAACGCGGTCATTTACCGCCGCGCGGATGGCGCGGCCCTCATGGAATTGAAAATGCCGCCGCAGGCCCATGCCCGCGTGTGGTTCAGCCCGGACGACCGCTGGCTGGTCCTGCGCGACGACGCGCGGAACGCCTGGCTCTGGGACTTGCGCCGCGAGGGCCATGGCCCGCACGAGCCGTCGCGAAAAATCCCCGGCCCCTGGACCGCCCATCCCGCTTGGGCGCCGGACAGCACGCTGGTGCTGGCCGATACGCAGCCGCGCGCGTGTTTCTTCGATCCCTCCAGCGGCGCGGAAACGAGGCAGGTGCCGCTCCCGCTGCCGGCGGAACATGTGGCGGTCTCCCCGCGCGGTGACCTGCTGGCCATCGCCGGCGGGAGCGACGTGCGCACCCTGGCGCTCGATCCGCCGGAGCAGACGGCCGCCTCTTCGCATCGCGGCCTCGTGAAGACCCTCGCCTGGCATCCGCACGGGCGCCTGGTCGCCGCCGGTTACGAAAGCGGCGAGCTGCAGCTCTTTGACAGCCACACCAGCGAATCGCGCTGGCTCACGGCGCACCAGTCCGAGGTGCGCAGCCTGGCCTTTCATCCGGGAGGGGAAGCCCTGGCCTCTTCGGCGCTGGATTCCGGGCAGCGCGTTCATCACCCCGCGCAAGGCCGCATCCTGTTTGAGACCAAGGGCCCCGGCCACCTCCACTTCACCACCGACGGGCGGCATCTGGTCATCGCCGACAATGCCGTCGCCGCGCGCGAGTGGCGCCCCAGCCCGGTGTTCCACACCCTCGCCGCCGCCGCCACGGGTTACCGCGACATCGCGGACCTCCACTTCAGCCCCGACGGGCGCTGGCTGGCCGCCGGGGGGCGCGCCGGTCCGCAGATTTGGGAATTCGCAACCGGACGTCTCGCCGCCCACGCGCCTTCGGACGCCGCCTGGTGCCTACGGTTTCATCCCCGGGAGGACGTCCTCATCAGCGGATGGACGGACGCGCTGCTTCGCTGGCCGTGGAGCGTCGCGCCCGGCGGCGCTTTCATGCTCGGCGCTCCAGAGACGATCCTTTCCCGGAGCGGAGAACGCTACAAGAACGTCTCCTTCACGCCCGAGGGCCGCCGCTGGGCCATCGCGGGCCGCTTGGAAAATCAGGTGCTCGACTGGTCGGAACGCCACCGTCTTTCCTCCCATGTGCAGCAAACCTCCGGCGGCAATCAGCCGGACATGATCGTCATCGGTCACGAGGCCGCCTGGGTGGCGTCGGCGTCGTTCAACGGCCTCGGCGTCACAATCTGGAACGCGGCCGACGGCGTCGCGCTCCGCCGGTTGCTCGATCGCGAAAACGCCACGCTCGCGCTCAGCCCCGACGGCCGCACCCTCGCCACCGGCGCCGCCCGCGAGGTCAGCCTCTGGGACACCGCCACCTGGCAGCCGCGCGCACGCCTCGCGGTGGGACTGCCCGGCAATGTGCGCGTGCCCGCCGCCTTCAGCCCCGACGGCCGCCTGTTCGCCGCCGCCATCACGCTGGAGGAGGTCCACCTTTTCGATCCCGCCACCGCGGAACGCCGCGCCATCCTCACTCCTCCGCTGCCGGCCATCACCGACAGCCTCGCTTTCACGCCCGACGGACGACACCTCGCCGTCAGCGGCGCCACCAGCGCCGTCCTCCACGTCTGGAATCTGGAAACGCTGCGCGGGGAGTTGCGGAAGATGGGGTTGGACTGGTAATTCCCGGCCCGCAGGCTGGAAACTCCGCGCCTCCTTTCTCCCGTCTCGTCACCCCAGCGCCCGGAAGAGCGCGGCGATTTCCTCGTCCACCTCCGCTTCCGTCTTGG
>CAZQUC010000601.1:0-2242 GCA_964596095.1 uncultured Enterobacteriaceae bacterium | reverse complement strand
AGCCGGGGGTTGAGGCACGAAACCCCCGGTCGGATTTGCCAACGGAATCAACCCCGGAAGGGGTTGCCCAATGCTGGCGAGACGGGACCGAAAGAGGCGTGTTGGAGAAAGAGAAGAGCTTGCGCGCATTGGACAACCCCTTCCGGGGTTGCGGCTGTGGTCACGGGTAACCAGGGGTCATTCGAACCCCGGCTATTCACGGAGAACCCCGCCGGGGTTCTTGTCTTTCGTCCATCGATGTTGCTGAAAGGGATCACCAATTCACGCCTCCGCCTTTTTCCTCTCCACCTCCGGCAGCAGCGCCGTGCACAGCCCGAGCAGCGGCAGATAGGCGCACCAGTGGAAGACGGTGATGATGCCGACATGGTCGGCGGCCTTGCCGAGGCCGGCGGCGCTGAGACCGGCGATGCCGAAGGCCAGTCCGAACAACAACCCAGCCACCAGGCCGACGCGGCCGGGGAGCAACTCCTGGGCATAGACGAGGATGGCGGAGAAGGCGGAGGCGAGCACGACGCCGATGACGGCGGAGAGCACCACGGTCAAGGCCAGCCCGGCATGGGGCAGCCACAGGGAAAAGGGCGCGACGCCGAGGATGGAGGCCCAGATGACGCGTTTGCGCCCGATGCGGTCGCCCACCGGACCACCGATGATGGTGCCCGCGGCCACCGCGAAGAGGAAGATGAAGAGAAACAATTGCGAGGTGCGCGCCTCGATCCCGAAGCGTTCCATGAGGTAAAACGTGTAGTAGTTCGTCATGCTCGCGAGATAGACATATTTGGAGAAGACGAGGACGCCGATGACGGCGAGCGAAAAGACGACGGTGCGCCGGGGCAGGCGCGACCGGCCACCGGCGCCGGCGCGGACCGACGGGCGGTGGATGAGATGCAGGTGCCGCGCCTGCCACATGCCGAGACGCCACAGCGTGACGATGCCGATCCCCGCCAGCACGCCGAACCACGCGACATGCCCCTGCCCCCGCGGCATCACCACCAGCGCCGCCAGCAGCGGCCCGAGCGAACTGCCCGCATTGCCGCCGACCTGGAAGAGCGATTGTGCGAACCCCCGGCCGCGCCCGGCGGCCATGTGGGCGACGCGCGAGGCTTCGGGGTGGAAAACGGAAGACCCCAAGCCGAGCAGCGCCGCGGAGAAGGCGATCATTTCAAACCCCCGCGCGACGGAGAGCAGCAGCAGCCCCGTGAGCGAACTGGCCATGCCCAAAGCCAGCGAATACGGCCACGGCCGCCGGTCGGTCACGAACCCGATCACCGGCTGCAACAACGACGCGGTGCATTGGAAGACCAGCGTGATCAGCCCGAGTTGAGCGAAGGTGAGGCTCCAATTGTCTTTCAACAACGGATACAAGGCCGGCAGCAGCGCCTGGAGCGTGTCATTGAGCAAGTGGGCGAAGCTGATCGTCATCAGCACGGAGAAAAACGTCCGTTCCGGCAGGGCGGGAGCGGACACGGGCGAGGCGGCGAGCGCGGGTTGACTCATGAAACGACCGCCAGTGTGGCGGAAATCCCGCGTTCGGCAATACCGGCCCCGCTTCCGCCTCCCGTCTCCGCGGCAAGGGGTTGGCGGCACCCGGCTGGCTGTTCCCCTGACACGGCGTGAGATTGCCCGAGGCCCGGGCGGGCCGTCACTCCGGCGGCACGATGTGGAGGCGGAAGAAGCCGGGCGCGGCGGGCAGGAGCCAACTGGAAACGTGGTCCAGCCGGTCGGAGGCGCGGGCGATCGGGAGCGGCACGAGGGACCATTCCCGCAAATCGGCGGATTCCTCCACGAACAAGCGCCAGCCGTCGGCCTCGTAACTTTCCGTGAACCAGTCGCCGGGCTCCGGGGCGGAGGGGACCACCCACGGCGCGAGCGCGAGCCGGTAGGTGGCGGTGACTTGCCACGTCGGCTGCGGAGTGCTGTGGGTCGGGATCTGGAGGGCGGCGTGCAGGTCCGGCCGGCGCGCGGCGAGGACATCGGCGTCCATCGGGGTCAGCGGGTCGAGATTGAGGAAAAACTCCACCACGTCGGGCCAGCCGTCGTGATCGGTATCGCGCGTAGCGTCGGAGGGCGCGGTGGCCAGGCCGGGGAAATCCGCCTGCCATTGCCGCAGCGCGGGGGAAGGGGCGGGCGCGAGGTCCAGGATGACGGCGTCGGGATTCGGCCACGCGGGGGAAAGCGCGAGGCCATACACCTCGGAGCGGCCGGCGGCATCGACCAGCCCGACCACCACGCGGGCGCGTGTTGT
>CAZQUC010000600.1:0-2246 GCA_964596095.1 uncultured Enterobacteriaceae bacterium | reverse complement strand
GGCCAAGGCCGAACTGGAGAAGCTGCGCCATGAAATGGCGGACACCTCGTTCCGCGCCACGCTCCTGACCCAAGGGCTGACCGGGTTGGACGATCTGCGCGACAATACCTCGACGGCGCGGGTCTTGCAGGCGCGGGTGGAGGCCGCCCAGGCGCAACTCACCCGGCTCGCGCGGGAGCGCGCCGAGCTGGAGGCCCGCCTGGAAGTGCGCGCGCCCGCGACCGGCGTGGTCCATCGGACGCTGGTGCGGGAAGGGGAAACCGTCGAAGCGCACGGCCCGCTGATGATTCTCGTCGAAGACCACGCGGCCTTCGTGCAAACACTGGTCCTGGTCGAAGACGCCCGGGTGCTGCGGGCGGGGGATACGGCGCGCCTCGACCTGGCGGACGGACGCGTGGCGACCGGAAAAGTCACGGAAGTTTCCTATGAAACCCGCCCGGTCGGCCGCGCGGGGCTGCCGGAGAGGATTTTCTCCGAGGAGCGTTATGCCCGGGTCGATCTGGCCGTGGAGGAGGTGGACGCCGGCGATGTCGGCATGGTGGCCCAGGCGCGGCTGCAATCGCGGCGGATTTCCAGCTTCTTCGGATGGGAGCTTCTGCGATGAACGAATACCGTCCGCCAGCCCGCGCGTCCTCCTGGTGGTTGGGCGGCGCCCTGTGGCTGCTCGTTTTCACGGGCTGCCTGCTCGTCCTGCCGGAGCGGACGCTGGCCCCGCAGGATCCGGCGTTTTTCATCGCCATCGGGATCATCGCCTGCTGGCGCTGGCTCTGGGGCGGGCTGCATCTGGTGCGGGCGGCCTATTACACGCGGGTGGCTTTTCCGCATCAGCGGCGGGAAGCCGAACGCACGGCCCGCCGGCCCGTCCATGTGGGGGTGGTGGTCATGAGCTACGGCATGTCGCCGACCGTCAACCACGCGGTGTATGCCGCCCTGCTCGACGATCTGGCCGATCTCGGCGCGCCGGCCACCGTGGTGGCCTCGGTCGGCACGCGGGCGGATGAGGCGGTGATCCGCGGCGTGTGGGCCGAAAAACCGCCGTCGCTCGACGCCCGGCTGCTCGTGCTGCTCCAGGACGGCACCGGTAAACGGCGCGCGGAAGCCGACGCGCTCAACACCCTGCGCGCGGCGGGCCTGCCGCCCCATATTCCCTTGCTGTTGATGGATGGAGACACGCTGTGCCCGCGCGGCACGCTGCGACGTTCGATTCCCATCCTCATGGAGCAGCCCGACGTCGGCGCGCTCACCGTTCACAATACCGTGCGCGTGGATGGCCCGGTCTGGGTCAGCGATTGGTATCACCTGCGCATGATACAGCGTCACGTCTATATGAGTTCGATGGCGCTCTCGGGCTGCGTCCTGGTGCTGACCGGACGCTGGTCGCTCTTCCGCTCCGAACTCGCCTTGCATCCGAATTTCGCCGCCGCCATCGCCCACGACGCCATGCACCATCCCCGGCTGGGGCGCATCCCCATGCTGACCGGCGAGGATAAATCCACCTGGCGCTGGATCCGCGAGCGCGGTTACAAAATGCTCTACGTGCCCGATGTGGCGATCCATCCGCTGGAAAAACTCCCGCAGGACAGTTTCTTCAAATCGACCATCCAGCTCATGCGGCGCTGGTTCGGCAACATGTGCCGCGGTGGCAGCCGGGCGCTGTCGCTGGGGCCGTCGCGGATGGGCTTTTTCCCTTGGCTGGCGCTGATCGACCAGCGGGTGTCGATGTGGACGCCCCTGACCGGGCCGGTTTTCTTTCTCACCGCGGCCCTCGTGCATAACCCCGCTTTTCTGGCCGTGTATCTTTTCTGGGTGCTGCTGTCGCGGACCTTCCACTCACTCTGCGTGGGCGCCATCGCCCGTAGCTGGACGCCGATGTTTCCCTTCCACATGTATTACGGCCAAGTCGTCGGCGCCGTGGTCAAAATCCAGGCTTATTTCCACCCGGCCACGCAACGCTGGACCCGGCAGAACACGGGCCGCGCGAACGGCCCCCAGGCCGCCTGGTCCTCGGGCGTGCTCATGGTGGCCACGGTGGTGCTTTTCGTGGCCGCGATCGCCACCTTCTCCGGTGTGCTTTCCAACGCCCGGCGTTGGGAAATCGACACACCCGACCTGACCGCGGAAATTTTGCGCGAGCGGTGAGCCGCCAGCCGTGGAGAAAATCTTCCCGCTCTCAAGGCCGCCAAAGGAGCTTGCGCCTTAGAACCTGTTTAAGATCTTCTGAGGAGTAGAGCGATGAAGGCGAGGCG
>CAZQUC010000599.1:0-2247 GCA_964596095.1 uncultured Enterobacteriaceae bacterium | reverse complement strand
TGGATGAGCGTGGGGCGGCCGGCGGGATCGCAATAGGGGAGGTCGCAGCGCAGGAGGCGTTCGAGGAGCGAGGCGATTTCCGCCTCGCTGCGCGGGGCTTGGCCGGGCGTGGCGCGGGCGGAAACGAGGGCGGCCAGCGTGGCGGTGTCGCGTTTGGCGCGCGCGCCGGTTTCGCCGGTGCGGACGAGTTCGGCGAGCAGTCCGGTGAGAAATTCCGCGGGGTCGGTGGTGTCGGGGAGGAGGGCGGGCAGGGCTTCGAGTTTCAAGGTGCCGGCGCCGAATTCCTCCAGGCCGAAGCCGAGCCGCTGCAAGGCCGGCAGGTGGTCCAGGGCCACGGCGAGGTCGCGCGGCGGCAGGGTGAGGATCAAGGGCAGCAGCAACGGTTGTGACGGCGCGGGACCGTCTTGGGAGTGCGCGCGGAGTTCTTCGTAAAGGATGCGTTCATGGGCGGCGCGCAGATGCAGCAAGACGAGGCCTTCGTCGCTTTCGAGAACAGCTTGGCGGTCGGCGAGGGTGCCCAACAGGCGGAAGGCTGGGCGCACCGTGGGAGACGGCCCGGGCGCTGGCATTGTTGGAGGGGAAGGGGATGCGGCGGGCGCAGGAGGCAGCGGGAGGGTGCGTTGCCAAGCTACGGTGGGCAGAGGGATTGCCGCCGCTTTCGGCTCGGGGGCAGGTGGCTCGAGAGCAGGTGGGGGCCGCAACGGCGCGGGGAGACCGGTCCTCTCAGGCTCATAAGGCCTATGGGCCATAGAGGGAGCATGGGGCCTCTCCGCTCGATCAGGCGCCACGACCCGCGGCGTGCCCGCCACCTGCCCGCGCAAGGTTTCCTGGAGTAGTGAGGCGAGCGCGCCTTGCACGGCGAGGCCGTTGCGGAAGCGCACCTCGCGTTTGGCGGGGTGGACGTTCACATCGACCTCCTCGGGCGGCACCTCGATGAACAGACAGCACAGCGGATGCTGGCCGCGCGCCAGGGTGTCACCGTAGGCCGCGCGCAAGGCGTGGGTGAGCGCGGGGTTCTCCACCGGCCGGCCGTTGATGAAGGTGAGAGTCAGCGCGCGGTCGCTGCGGGAGCGTCCGGGCGCGGCGAGCCAGCCGTGGACGCGCAGGCCGCCGCGTTCGGTCGGCGGTTGTTCGACGAGGCGATCCGCCAGCTCCGGCCCGACGAGCCCGGCCAAGCGCGTGAAGAGCGAGCCGCCCGCGGGCCATTGGAACAACGTCCGGCCATCGCGCACGAGCGTAAACCCGACCGCCGGATGGGCCAGGGCTTGCACGCGCACGACCTGCTCGATGTGGGCGAATTCCGTGGCCTCGCTGCGCAGGAATTTCCGCCGCGCGGGGACGTTGTAGAAAAGCTGCCGCGCCTCCATGACGGCGCCCGGCGCGCCGCCCCAGTCGCGCACGTCGCCGAGCCGTCCGCCTTCGACGAGAATCTCCGTGCCGGCGAGGGCTTCGGGCTCGCGCGTTTGCAGGGTGAACCGCGAGACGCTGGCGATGCTGGGCAGGGCTTCGCCGCGGAAGCCCAGCGTGCGCACGGTGGCGAGATCGGCGGCCTCGCGCAGCTTGCTGGTGGCATGGCGCTCCAGCGACAGGAGGGCGTCCTCGCGCGACATGCCGGAGCCGTCGTCGCTCACCCGCAGGAGCGCGGCCCCGCCGCGGTCGGCGCGCACTTCGATGCGCGTGGCCCGCGCGTCGAGGCTGTTTTCCACCAGTTCCTTCACCACGCTGGCCGGGCGCTCGACCACTTCGCCGGCCGCGACTTGGCTGGCGACGGTTTCGGAGAGCACGCGGATTTTTCCCATCGTCGTCGGTGTGGTGTGGGCCGCCGGCGGACGCGCGGCGACGGAGTGGAGGGCGCAGCAAACCACGATCCGGTCCGGTTGTCATCGGGCGTCTTCGGCGTCGACGGAAAGGCTTGGCGGGGACGGCGGCGTGGATAAAGTCATCCGCCATCATGACTCCGCTGATCGTTCTCCGTTCCTGGTGTCTCGCGCTGGTGTCGCTCTGGCTCGTCGGGTGCGCCTCCTCCACGCCGCAAACCCGCATCGCGAAGAATCCGGAACTCTATCGCTCGCTCACCCCGCGGCAGCAGGAGGTGGTCGCGCAGGGAAAAATCACCAAGGGCCTGCCGCCGGGCGGCGTGTTTCTCGCTTGGGGGAAACCGGATCGCGTCGGCCGCTGGAACCGCAACGGCCGCGAACTCGAGCGGTGGTTCTATTTCGGCTATGACCCGGTGTATGTGCAAACCTA
>CAZQUC010000598.1:0-2263 GCA_964596095.1 uncultured Enterobacteriaceae bacterium | reverse complement strand
CTTTTCCGGCTCTTTCCCTTTTGCTAAATCGGAAAAATGCGTTTGATCGAACGGTAGCCAGGCTTGAACACCGCGGCCCGCCGTTTCTCACCATCATCCTTTCATGGCCGATCTTCCACCAGCTAATCCCACGCCGCCCCCGGGCGAGCCGCACGTGGTGCAGTGCCCGCAATGTCGCGCCACGCTCACGCTGCTACAGGAGGGGATCACGTCCCCTCCACTTCTGCACTGTCCTGGTCACAATCCGGAGCCCTCCTTGTTGACGGAAAGTGCCGCTCGGATGGGCCACCCCGGCGCGCCGCCGGCCCACGGAGAAGCCAAGGAGCGCCCCCTGCGCCGGCTGCGGATCGAGCCCCGCGGGATGAAGGATTTCATGCCCAGGGAAGAGTTGGAATGGGACGAAAGCCTGGCCTTCGGCGACCGGCCGCGCGGAGCGGTGGCGGGGCCGTTGACTGCTCCCGAGGGCGCGCGGCGCTGGCCGTGGATCGGAGGGCTGGCCTTGAGTCTCGCCGTGGGGTATGTGCTCGGCTGGCAAGCCCGTCAGGTCGGCGCGCCCCCGGAAGTGGTCACCCTCACCAGCGATCCGGCTGCTCCCGCCGCGCGGCCGCCGCATGCCGAAAGCGCGCTGCGTCCCGCCTCCGAGGAGGCGGTGACGGCCGCGCGGGAGGCGCTCCAACGCTTCGTGGAAGCCCCCGCCGACCGCAAAGCCCGCTACGTTCTGGATGCCGAACGGGTTGGTCCCGCGCTGGCGGCGTATTATGCCCGGGGCGACCGGGATGACGGCGTGCTCGTCGGGCCGCTGACCGCCTTGCCGCTGCCGGATCAGGACGTGCGCCGGGGCATCGTGTGCTTCGTGGCCCGACTGGACGACCTGCCGCTGCTGGCGCCGCTCAAGCGTGAGGAAACCGAGGAAGGACTTCCGCCGGTTTACCGGCTGGATTGGGAAACCTATGTTCAGGAAAAAGAAGGCACGCTGCGGCGCTTCATTTTTTCCAAGGGCGAGGATCCGGCGTGGCGCGAAGGCGTTTTCCGCGTCGCGTTGTCGCGCTCGCATCTCTTCAACGAACAAGACACCCGGCTCAACCGTCTCGGCCTTCGGCTGGCCACCCCTTCCGGAGTGGTGTTCGAGCCCCGGCTGGCGATCGCTTCCATCGACCCTCTTTACAAGCGGCTGCAAAACGAGATTGCTTGGAATCAGGCGTCTCTCGCCACCGTCCGCCTGGTTTGGGTCGCCAAGCCGGATGTGCCGCCGACTCTCGAATTGAAGGATTTTTTCTGCTGGGAATTGGCCGGAGTGGGGGGTGAGCCCAACCCCTCCCTGCCACCGCCCGAGCCGGGGTGGTGACGGGTGGAGCGCGGCGTCATTTGGAAGGCGCCGGTGGCTGGCGCTTTTGGATCGAGCGCGGAGCGTTTCCCTCCCGCTCCTCCGTCATCGCTCGCATCCAAAGCAGCGCATGCCTCTCAGAACCTGTTTAAGATCTTCTGAGGAGGAGTGAAATGAAGGCCAGGCGCATCATGGCGAGGGAGGATTCGAGCTTGCGTTCGCAGTTTTTCCAAAGCCGACGGCACTTCTCCAGCCAGGAGATGGTGCGCTCCACCACCCAGCGTTTGGGAATGACGGCGAAGGTGTGAAGTGCGCTTCTTTTGGCCACTTCCACAGTGGCCTGGAGATGTTCTTTGACGAACTCCGCGAAGGGCTTTCCATCATCACCGCCATCCACCAACACCCCTTTGACTTTTCCCAGACGCCCGGCGCCCGCCAGCAGCATCTCCTTCGCCCCGGCCTTGTCGCTGACATTGGCCGTGGTCACAGGCAGCAGATGGGGCAGGCCCCGGCTGTCTACCGCCAGATGACGTTTGAGGCCGGAGATTTTTTTGCCCGCGTCGTCACCCTTGCTCTCGGCCGGGTCGGTGTTTTTGACGCTTTGCGCATCAATAATCAGAAAGGTGGTTTCTTCTTCCCTCCCGTCAGCCCGCCGGTCGGCCCCGACGATTTTTTTAAGAACCAGCTCCAGCAAAGGCAGGCCGCTTTCCTTGTCCACATGGGTGCGCCAGTGGTTGTAATAATAATCGACGGTCTGCCACCTCGGGTCATCATGCGGCAAGGAGCGCCAGCGGCAGCCTTCCTTGAGGGCATCAAGCACGGCGTTGAAAACCTGATGCCGATCGACTTCCCGCGGCTTGGTCTTGGCTCGGGAGCCTTCGAGCCAGGGTCGAAGGCGTTCAAACTGCTCCACCGTCAGATCGCTGGGATAGCTTTTCG
>CAZQUC010000597.1:0-2279 GCA_964596095.1 uncultured Enterobacteriaceae bacterium | reverse complement strand
CCGCCTGCTCCGGCGTGCCGCCGAAGATCGTCTGGCTCAGCTTGTCCACGAACGCCTCGTCCGCGCCGCGCGTGCCCGGCTCCCGGCTTAACAACTTGTGTTCGTCCAGCAAATTCGTCAGCACCCGCCCGTGCTCATCCCACTCCGCCCGGCGGGAGCCTTCCGCCTTCAGGCAATACCGCAGCGATTGCCGCAGCAGCGTCTGCGCATGCTGCGGTCCCACGATCTCCAGCATGTCCCACGCCCGATACGGCAGCACCGTCCGATGCACCTCCACATTGTCCTGAACGCAATCCACCAGCGCGTCGAAGGCCTTGTCTTTGTCCTGCCCCACCAGCGTCGCGAACAGCCGCTCCGCCTCCGCCTTGTCCTTCCGCCGCATCGCCTCGCGCAGCCGGTCTCCCGTGATCTCCTGCGCCTCCGTCATCGCCGCCACCGGTTGCAGCGCCTCATGCTCGCACGCCCCGGTGGCCTGCATCTGCGCCGTGTTGCGATACAGCACTTTCAATACCGGCAGCGCCGCCTCCTTCCCCGGCAGGGAGGCCGCCATCTTCAGCGCCGGTTGCAGCGCCATCATCGTATGAAAGCCGATGTAGTCTTCCCCGCCGAAACTCCGCGCATTCGCCAGCGCCCCCGCCGCCAGCAGTCTTGGCAGCGGCACGCCTTGGTTGAGCTGCGCCAGCAGCGCCGGTTGCAGTTTCGCCACCGGCGTGTCCTGCATCAGCCGCGCCAACGGCTCCAAATCGCCAAAGTTCAGCCTCGGCTCCGAGTCTTCCGCCATCACCGACGGCGTCATCCCCAATTCCGAGGCCAGCGCCGGGCCGATGGTCGCCCAAAGCGTCCCCTTGCCCACATCCGCCAAAAAACGGCGGCGAGATTGCGGTTCATTCATAAAAACCTCCAGGTTGGTGGATATAATGCCCCAGCCTGACCATTTCCGTCAAAAACGTCAATCCAATAATCTAGGGAGATCGTGTTGCGCTTCACACACTCGAAACCACGGCGGGACCTTCCCGTCCGGTTCAATCGGAAGCAAAGAGTGCGTTTGAAACCCCGCTCACCCCGCTCAGGACGGTGGCTACATCGTGGCCGGTCGCGCTGAGGGTCAGAAAGGCGCCTTTTCGGACGGCTTGAAGTTGCCAGTCACGTTGCCAGACAGATTGATGTCGTCAGGATTCAACATCATGACTTTCGCGCCGGGAGCAAAATCCAATTTTGCCAAATCGGCCCAAACAATGCTCGGGCTGGTGGACAGTTCGAAGTAATAGCGTTTGTTGCTCAGGTCGCACACCGTCCGGTATTCGGTATTGTAAATGCCAAAGTCCTTGTAGGGAGCGCCGAAGGGGACGGAAACATTCCGCATGATGGAGAGGATGCTGGCCACGCCTTCGCGTTCATTCCCGGGCTTGGGCAGCATGGCGTGAAAATAGGCGGCGCGCTGGAAACGGTCCTTCGGATTGACGTTGCCGGGCAGAGGCATGGTGCTGCTGGGGCGCGAGAAATCCTGCGCCTTGAGCAACTCCAGTTGCTCGTCATAGCGCGGGTCGTTGGTCATGATGTGAAATTCGCGGCCATGATGGATCACCGGTTTGCCGCCGATGTATTCGATGATGGCGGAATCGCCGCCAGCGTCCTCGATGGCCAGATGCACGGTGGTTTTCGCCCCATGCGCTTCGACCATGATGAACTGGATTTTGTCCAGCAGGGCGAGGGCTTCGGCCACCGTTGCGGCGTTGTCCAAAAGATATTGCGCCCAGAGTCCGGCCTGAACGCCAGGCTTGCTCGTGTCGCGCGGGCCGAAATCGCAGGCGGTGAAATACAGCATGTGCGCCGCCAGGCCGCGTTCGTTCATGCCGTCCGCCGTGCCCAAGCCGTAAACGGTGGTAACGAGGCTGCCGTGTTGGGAGGTCCATTTCATGCCGTTTTCCTTGACGGCCAGTTCAGGGCCGAGCCGGCTGCCATCGCGCACCATGCCGCGCGGAAGAACGGTGAGGATGGGCATGGTGGACTCTGGCCAGTCCATGGTGCGGCCGACCAGCACGGCGAGGGCGTTGTCGTTCCACAACACCCGCGTGCATGCTCCGGTGGGCGATGGAGTGGCGAGGAGGGCGAGGCAGCCCATCAGGGCGGTCAGCGTTTTGCGGCAGGTGTGGTTCATTGGCATGAGGTGCTGGTTGCTGGCGGACTTGAACTTGCGGGCTTCACGGCGGAGCACCGCGACGAATTTGTTGGCGCGGACGTAGCCGAGATATTCGTCGCGCTCCTCGGGCGAAAGGGCA